>NZ_MUFH01000024.1:0-17263 GCF_001996115.1 Salinivibrio sp. MA427 | reverse complement strand
GCATTAAAGGCACCGCCAATTTAATGATTTCTGAAGGCTGAAAGGTAACAAAACCCAGATCAAGCCAGCGTTGTGCCCCTTTGGCGGTTTCTCCGACGAATAATACCGCTGCTAATAACACCACGCCTACGGCGTATAAGTAGGGTGACCAAAACTCATAGTGGCGAGGAGGAACTTGGGCGAGTGCAAACATGACGGCAAGTGCCAGCGTCATGCGAATGGCTTGGCGTTCCATCATCGCCAGGCTTTGTCCGCTTGCGCTATACATGACCACCAGCCCGAAGCCCATGAGCAACAAAACACCAATCAGCATGGGCAAATCGAGATGTAAGCGGTCAAACAAAGAGCGTTTAGTGCTGGCTTGAGCTAACGAACTCATTATTTTTCCTCCTCAGTCTCTTTGTCTTCCACTAGAATATGATCGAAGATACGGCGCGCGATCGGCGCACCATTGCTTGACCCGCCACCGGCATTTTCTAACACCATAGATACCGCGACTTCGGGATTTTCAAAAGGCGCGAACCCCATAAATAGCGCATGATCGCGCAGATGTTCGGCGATTTCATCGGCGTTATACTCTTCGTTTTCGCCAAGGCCAAAGACCTGAGCGGTGCCCGATTTCCCTCCCGATAGATACTCCGCGGAGCGGAAAGCACGACGTGCTGTTCCTTTACGCCCATGATTGACCAATCTCATGCCTTCTAAACCGACGTCCCAATATTTATCTTTTACATGATTAATCGGCGGGAATGGCACGTCTTTCGGTTTGTGCTCACCCATTTCATCACGGGTTTTCATTAATAATTTCGGGGCTTTCACTTCACCACGGTTAAGCAACACCGTGAGTGCTTTAACAATCTGCATGGGTGTTGCTGTCCAGTAGCCTTGTCCAATACCAACCGGAATGGTATCCCCCTTATACCAAGGTTGCCGATAGCGGCTTCTTTTCCATTCTCGGTTAGGCATATTGGCACTGCTCTCTTCTTGAATATCAATGCCTGTGTATTGGCCAAACCCGAATCGACCCATCCATACAGACAGCTTATCGATCCCCATGTCGTAGGCGATTTGATAGAAAAACGTATCAACCGATTCTTCAATCGATTGAACAATATTAACGCGGCCATGGCCCCATGGACGCCAGTCACGGAATGGACGGGTGTCTGAATTAGGGATGCGCCAATAACCAGGGTCATTGCGGGTGGTCTTGGTCGTGATCACGCCTTCTTCCAAGGCAGAGACAGCGATAAAGGGCTTCACCGTTGAGGCGGGGGGATAAATGCCTAGAGTCGCCCGATTCACCAGTGGACGATCTTTATTATTGAGTAATTGCTGATACTGTTTATTCGAAATGCCGTGGACGAATAAGTTCGGGTCATAGCTTGGGGTCGATACCATGGCCAATACCCCGGAGGTGTCAGGATCAACCACCACCACTGCACCTCGGCGATCGCCAAGAATACCGCGCACGTAAAGCTGCAAATCAATATCGAGGTTGAGGATTAAGTCTTTACCGGGCTCAGGCGGAACGTATTTAAGTGTCCGGATCACACGACCTCGGCTATTCACTTCGACTTCTTGATAGCCGGCTTTTCCGTGTAACTCGGGCTCGTAATATTTTTCTAGCCCGAGTTTGCCAATGTCACGCGTTGCTCGGTAGTTATTGAGCACGTCTTTTTGTCGCAACTTGGCAATATCTCGATCATTAATTCTTGCGACATAACCCAGCACGTGTGTTAACGCATCGCCATATGGGTAATGACGTTTTAGATAGGCTTTGATTTCAACCCCGGTAAATTGATGCTGGTGGGCGGAAAAAATCGCGACCTCTTTGTCAGTCAGTTGCGTTTTGAGTGCCACGGCATTAAAACGGCGAGAGCGGCGACGTTCTTGTTGAAAGCGTGCAATATCTTTGTCATCCAGCGACAACAAGCGTTTAAGCTTGGCCAAGGTTGCCGACATATCATCGACTTGCTCGGGGGTCACTTCTAAATGATAAACCGGGCGGTTTTCAGCCAGCAGTTTTCCATGGCGGTCATAAATGAGGCCACGGTTAGGCGCGACAGGGACCACTTTAATACGATTATCATTCGAGCGAGTTTGGTAGTCTTGATGCTCGGTTACTTGAATATGATAAAGGTTGGTGAGCAACGCTCCAACAAGCGCCATAATGCCGACAAAAGAGACAATAGCGCGGCGCACAAATAACGCAGCCTCGGTACTGTGGTCTCGGATTTCAACTCGTTGGCGCTTCATCTGTCGTTATTCTCGATGATAAGGATGGTTGGTGGTGAGACTCCAAGCGCGATACAGGCTCTCCGCCATGATGACGCGAACCAGTGGGTGGGGCAGGGTCAGAGGCGAAAGTGACCAGCTTTGCTCAGCGGCTGCTTTACAGTCGGGGGCCAACCCTTCTGGGCCACCAATTAAAATGGCGACATCGCGCCCATCCAGTTTCCACTTTTCGAGTTGACTGGCTAATTGCGGCGTATTCCAAGGCTTGCCGGGAATATCTAAGGTAACGATACGACTACCTCGATTCACCGCAGCGAGCATGGCTTCGCCTTCTTTTTGTAAAATGCGGGCAATGTCTGCATTTTTACCGCGTTTACCGGCAGGCACTTCAACCAGCTCAAGTGGCATGTCTTTTGGAAAGCGGCGCTGATACTCATCAAAGCCTTGTTGTACCCACTTGGGCATTTTATTGCCGACTGCAATCAACTGGATTTTCATGGATTAATTCCAGAGTTTTTCCAGTTGATAAAGTTGGCGTTGTTCTTCTTGCATGACGTGAACCATGACGTCGCCTAAATCGACAACGACCCACTCACTGTCATCTTTGCCTTCTGTTCCCATGGCGCCAATATCAGCCGCTTGGGCTTGCTCACAAACGTGATCGGCAATTGAAGCCACATGGCGACGTGAATTGCCTGTACAAAGCACTAAAAAGTCAGTAATGCAGGATTTATCTCGTACGTCTAGCGTCACGATATCGCTGGCTTTTAACTCATCGACTTTGTCGGCGACAAACTGTTTTAATTCGGTAGCTTGCAAAGAGAACCTCGATGTATGTGCTGATTGTATTCAGTGGCAGTATATCACTTGGCAGCCCTTTGGACACGCTAGGGCGCCAGAGGTTCGGCGGGTTGGCACATAAGTGCACAAAAATAGTGCAGATTAGGCCAAGGGTCACTGCCAAAATCGGTTTTTAACTGTATCTCTAACTCAGCGAGCTGGTGCAGTAATGAGGCGAGACGCACTTTGTTTAGCCGATTGAGTGCTGCGGTGATCATGGGTCTGCGCGCTTGCCAAACACGCAACTGATCGAATAGCACGTTGAGTGGTCGCCCTTGTTGCCCTTGCTCTTGGATTGTATAGAGTTGTTTGAGTTCTTTTTGGATCAAACGTAGTAACAAGGTGGGCTCTTCGCCTTCGGCATGCAGTTGTTCGATAATACGCTGCGCGCGATTAGCCTTACCGGCAAGTAGCGCATCGGTCAGTTGGAAAGGGGTGAAGTGATGATGCCGCGACAACGCACTCTCAATCCGAGGTAAGGTAAGGGCACCATCGGGATAAAGTAAGTGGAGGATTTGTAAACTTTGCACCAGCGCGAGTAAGTTGCCTTCATGCCATTGGGCAAGCAACTGCAGCGCGGGTTGATCGGGTTGTAGCCCGAGATGGCGGCAGCGCTGTTCAATAAAACGGGGCAAGTGACGTGCATCTGGGGTTTGGCAAACTACATACAAGGCTTGCTTTGCCAACGTAGTAAACCACTTGGCACTTTCTTGCTTTTTATTGAGCCGCTCGCCTTGAACGAGCAAGAGAATATCAGGATGGAGGTAGCTGGCAAGCTCGGTCAGTTGCTTGGCTTGGGCGCTGTTCAGGCCATTTTCAGGACAGGTCAATTCAATAATCTGCCGAGAGGAAAACAAACTGAGGGCTTGGCAGCAGTCAAACACTTCTTGCCAATCTAATTGCCCATCAATCATAAACTTATGATGCTCTTCAAAGCCTTGTGAGCGTGCCGCGTGGCAAATGGCATCACGAGACTCGAGCTTTAACAAAGGATCGGTGCCAAAGACTAAGTAAGTTTGACGCAGTGGCTGATTAAGCTGCTGCGCCAATTGTTCTGGATAGGCTCTCATCATTGCGCGGGCTGTGTTTCAGTTTGACGCGTTTCGATGATCACATTGGGCTCAGTGGGCGCCTCTCCCTGTTCGAGTTGCTCTAATGCCGCTTGTTCTGCTTGCTGACGCTCAAATGCGGCGATATCCCCTTTCAGTTGAGACAGTTGACGCATAATTTGACGGGTCGCCTCGGTACGCATTTCTGCGACTAACTTATTTTGCTCGACTGATTTGGCCAACGCGGTCAGTGGGTTATCGAGAAAGTTACGGCTTAAGGTCGTGTTGTAGGTGTAGCTACCTTTCCCCGGCACGGTGACACGATAACGTGCAACATAGCGAAACTCTTTCTCTGCCACTCGGCTGTTTTGATAGAGCGACAAAGTTTGTGCACTATCACTTTCGCTAAGCAACTCGATATTCGTCACGTCGTCAGAGGGTGACACCATCTGAACGTTATGTTGACGCAAAGCGTTGCGCATTTGGCGAGTCAGCTCCCCATAGGGGTCAAAACTCGTCAATGACACTTTGTCTACCTCATCGGGCAAATTATAGCTGCCACGCAAGGCAAACCCGCAAGACGCGATGGTCAGTGAGACCATCGCGACGAGCAGGGAGCGAAGCACAGTGTTAAACAGATCCACTCCATCGCTCCTTGTTAGTTAGCAACAATATTAACCAGTTTCCCTGGTACATAAATGACTTTGCGAACCGTTTTACCGTCGGTAAATTTGACCACGTTTTCGTCTGACATGGCTTGTGCTTCAACGGCTTCTTTCTCGGCGTCGGCGGCCACGGTGATCTTGGCACGTAGCTTACCGTTTACTTGCACAATGATTAGCTTTTCCTCCTCGACCAAGGCCGCTTTATCGGCTTGCGGCCAATCGGCACTGTCGATATCGGTTTCGCCCAGGGCCTGCCAAAGCGTAAAGCAGATGTGCGGGGTGATGGGATATAGCATCAATACCACGGCTTTGAGTGCTTCGTCTAAAACAGCACGGTCTTGTTCATTGTCCTGTGGCGCTTTAACTAAGCGATTCATCAGCTCCATGATCGCGGCAATGGCGGTGTTGAACGTCTGACGACGGCCCATGTCATCACTGACTTTGGCGATGGCTTTGTGCACATCACGGCGCAAGGCTTTTTGATCATTATTGAGCGTATCGACTGCCAGCGCAGTAACGTCGCCTTTGTGGGTGTGCTCATAGACCAGTTTCCAAACACGGCGTAAGAAACGGTGTGAACCTTCCACGCCAGACTCTTGCCATTCCAACGTCATGTCCGCCGGTGCGGCAAACATCATAAAGAGACGCATGGTATCGGCACCGTATTTTTCCACCATTAATTGGGGATCAATGCCGTTGTTCTTCGACTTTGACATCTTGGTCATGCCTGCGTGGGTGACGGCGTTCCCTTGGCTGTCGACCGCATGAATAATTTGCCCTTTGGTGTCCCGTTCAACGGTCACATCAGTCGGCGAGACCCAAACACGTACCCCTTTTTCGTCGGTGTAATAAAATGCATCGGCGAGCACCATACCCTGACAGAGTAACTGCTTGAATGGCTCGTCGCTATCGACCATATTTTCATCGCGCAATAGTTTATGGAAAAAGCGCGAATACAACAGGTGCATACAAGCGTGCTCAATGCCACCGATATACTGATCGACCGGTAGCCAATAATTGGCGGCGCTTGGGTCGAGCATTTGATCCGCTTGCGGTGAGCAATAACGTGCGTAGTACCACGACGACTCCATAAAGGTATCGAAAGTGTCGGTTTCACGCAGCGCTGGCTTACCTTGATATTGCGTTTGTGCCCATTGCTTGTCAGCTTTGATAGGGCTTTGTACACCATCCATCACCACATCTTCTGGCAGGATGACGGGCAGCTGCTCAGTTGGGACAGGAACAACCTCACCGTCTTCGGTATTCAGCATCGGAATTGGCGCACCCCAATAACGCTGACGAGAGACGCCCCAATCACGTAAACGGAAATTAACCGTTTTCTTGCCTTTACCTAGCGATTCAAGCTTGCTCGCAATCGCATCGAAGGCCGCGTTAAAATCTAACCCGTCAAACTCACCCGAGTTAAACAGCTTACCTTTTTCGGTATACGCTTGTTCTGACAAATCGGGCGCATGGCCGTTTTCATCGAGGATCACCGGCTCGATATCCAGCGCGTACTTATGAGCAAATTCGAAGTCGCGTTGGTCGTGAGCAGGCACCGCCATCACGGCGCCAGTGCCGTAATCCATSAATACAAAGTTAGCGACAAAGATAGGGACACGACGCCCGTTCAATGGGTGCGTGGCATACAAACCGGTCGCCATGCCTTTTTTCTCCATGGTCGCCAGCTCGGCTTCGGCAACTTTGGTGTTACGGCACTCTTGTACGAATTCAGCGAGGGCAGGGTTGTCTTTGGCCGCCGCCTCCGCGAGGGGGTGACCGGCGGCAATCCCCACGTAAGTGACGCCCATCAGCGTATCTGGACGCGTGGTGTAGACGTCGAGTGCGGGGTGATCGCCTTCAACATCAAACGTCAGCTCGACACCTTCTGAGCGACCAATCCAGTTACGCTGCATGGTTTTTACCATGTCTGGCCAGCCGTCCAGTTTGTCGATGTCTTGCAGCAGCTCTTCTGCGTAATCGGTGATTTTAATAAACCACTGCGGGATTTCTTTTTGCTCAACCGGCGTATCGCAGCGCCAGCAGCAACCTTCGTGAACTTGCTCATTGGCGAGCACGGTCTGATCGTTGGGACACCAGTTCACTGATGAGGTCTTTTTATAAACCAGCCCCTTGTTGTAGAGCGTGGTAAAGAAGCCTTGCTCCCAGCGGTAGTAATCGGGACTACAGGTGGCGACTTCACGGCTCCAGTCGTAGCCAAAGCCCAGCATTTTTAGCTGGCCTTTCATGTAATCAATGTTTTCGTAAGTCCAAGGCGCGGGCGCGGTTTTGTTTTTGATCGCAGCGCCTTCGGCAGGAAGGCCAAACGCATCCCAACCAATCGGCTGCATGACATTCTTGCCTTGCAGTCGCTGATAACGGGAAATGACATCACCAATGGTGTAGTTACGGACATGCCCCATGTGCAGTCGGCCACTTGGGTAAGGAAACATAGAAAGACAGTAGAATTTTTCTTTGTTAGGGTCTTCATGAACCACAAAGGTTTTATTGTCATCCCAATGGGCTTGAACTTTTTGTTCAATATCTTGCGGGCTATATTGTTCTTGCATCGATGGCTTCCGAGATTCTGTGAGAAAGGTAAAACCTGAAAGAGAAATATCAGCATAGAATAACGAAAGGCAGAGACCGCAACAACACTTGAATCAGGACAGGACCATGAATAAAGAGAAAGAACCCCAACAAAGTATCATCGAGCGGGTAAAAGAGGCGTTAGAAAACAGCCCCGAGGCACTGTCTCATTGGGTGACCTTGTCTGATCAATACCTCAAAGCCGCGGCCGATCTGACCAAAGATGAATGGGCCTTGATCGAGGCATACTTTAAACGTGATGTGAAAGCGTTCGGTGAACAGTACGATAAATCTCAAACCGAAGAGATTGATAGTCAGGTGTTTAACGATCTGATTGCTAACTCGATTTGGGAGCAATTGGCAGAGATCACCGACCGTACGCAGCTAGAGTGGCGTGAAGTGTTCGATGATCTTCAACATCATGGCGTTTATGAAGCGGGTGAAATCGTCGGACTGGGCGTGTTGCAATGTGAACAGTGCCATCATCAAACGCGGCATAGCCGGGTCGATGTGATTGCACCGTGTACGCAATGTGGTCATCGCTACTTTTCTCGCCGCCCTTACCCGGTGTAAGCCAAGTTTTAGAGCTTGGCTTTTGCGTTTGGTTTTAAAGCGCGGGTCGGTCTATCCGTGGCCAAAGGTGCCTAAGAGGCGTCGTCGCGACCTTCAAAGCGCTGGCGTTCTTCTTTTTCGACTTGAGAAAGCCGTGGCAGCTTTAGGCCTTGTGATTGCCCCATCCAACGGGCAAAGACAATATTACAAGCAAATGCCGCGGTGACGAAGACGAGCTCTGCAGCAGCCATCCACCGTTCGCCTTCATCGACATAGAGAATGGTAAGGGCGTGTAAAAAATAGAACATCAAAATAAAGTTGGCCCATGCATGGGTAAACGCTTTGCCTTTGATGATCCCAGGTAAAGGGAGCAGTAAAGGGATTGTCCAGCCAATGGTCACCGCCCATGCATTCAAGTGAGGATGGGGCGATAAGTAAGCATGCCACGCGACCACCCAAGCAATGAGGCCAAGGTTACTCAGCAAAGACAATTTGCGCATGAAGGCGAGCCGAGGATCTGTCACGATTCTGTCCTTTTATCTTAGGTGGTGGTAAAAAGTGTGGGCAAAACGCGCTAAGCGTTGGCCTAATGTTTTTGCGATTTGCTTTTCGTCGGCCATTAAAGGGTGATGTGGCTCCGCAACACTGGATGCACCGTAAGGGGAACCGCCGCCTTCCGTTGTATGAAGCGCACGCTCGCTGTGTGGAACACCGACTAACATCATACCATGATGAAGTAAGGGGATGGTCATCGTGAGCAGCGTGGTTTCTTGGCCACCATGAAGCATTGATCCGGCGCCAAAGACCGCGGCGGGTTTATCAATTAAGGCACCCGATAACCATTCGCCACTGGTACTATCGATAAATTGCTTCAATGGCGCGGCCATGTTGCCAAAACGTACCGGACTGCCGAGCGCGAGGCCATGGCAATCTAATAGATCCTGACGGGTGACAAAGGGATCGTTTGGCGAGACGTCCGGTATTTTGCCATCGGCATAAGCAGGCAGCTCGGGCACAGTTCGTAACACCGCCTCAACGCCTTGCGCTTCAATACCGCGTGCAACTTGTTGAGCAAGCTTACGTGTATTACCTGAACGGCTGTAATAAAGCACGAGAACTTGTGTCATTGAACGAATACCAATACATTTTCGGGTGGGCGGCCGATGACCGCTTTGTCGCCTTGAACGGCAATGGGACGTTCAATCAGTTTTGGGTGATTAACCATTGCCTCCAACAATTGCGCTTCTTCCACCGAAGCATCGCCCAAATTGGCTGCCTTGTAATCCGCTTCTTTGGTGCGCATCATGTCGCGAAATGATGCCATGCCCAGCTGTCGCTTTAACTCACGGAGCGTATCGGCAGATAATGGCGTCTCTAAATATTTAACGATTGTCGGCGTGACGCCCTTTGACTCAAGCAGCTTGAGGGTTTCTCGACTTTTTGAGCAACGTGGATTGTGGTACAGAGTAATGGGGCTCACAACATCTATCCTTTTTAAGTTGAGTTAACGATCACTGAGCGCTTTAAAGCGTGCCTGCTGATGGCGTAATTGATCGATACGCGCATCATAACGTGCTTGTGCCAAGCTGCCTAACTCAGCCAGTTGAGCGGCTTGGGTGTAGTTACGAATGGCTTTGCTCCATTGACCGCGCAGCGCGTAACGCTCTCCTTGAGCAGCTAATTCACCGTCACGGTGTGTGCCAGTGCTTTCGTACGCTTGTTGTAACAAAAACCATCCGTTGCTGTCATCGGCATGCTGGTGGGTGTAGCGCTCTAATGCCTTGATCGCTTCACCGCCACGCTTGGCTTTTACCAAGGTGTAAGCGTGATTAAGCAACAATACGCGATTGTTAGGCTGCTGGTTCAAGGCTTGATTCAGGCGGGATAAGGCGCTGTCATACTGCTTTTCGCCAATCTCTAAGTCGGTCATCGCGTCAATATAAAAACGATTATTGGGTTGAGCTTTAATGAGGGGCGCCAGCTTCTCACGCGCTTGTTGATAGCGCCTTGCATCAATATCCAACAGCGCCATGCCGTAATCAAGGCTATGTTTTTCCGCTGGCGATGCTGCTTTATGACGCCGTTCAAACCAGTCCATGGCGGAGCGATCAGCGATACCGCTATATCGTGCAACGATACGCGCTCGTGCGAGTTGGTAATCGGGAGAGTCGGGCACGCTTTTTTGAGGATACTGACGCGCCCGCGCGCGTGAATCTGTGATCCGAGACGCGGGTAATGGGTGAGTGCTGAAATACTCCGGCATTTGACTGGCGTAGCGGTACTCATCGGCTAACCGAGAGAAAAAGCGTGGCATCGCCTCAACATCGAAATCCGCGCGAGCGAGGGTTTCAATTCCGACGCGGTCGGCCTCTTCTTCGTTACGGCGGGTAAAGTTTATTTGGCTTTGCATACTCCCCGCCGTTGCTGCATGAGCTGCGGCAATCCCTGCTTCAGGCGCTGCAATCGCGAGCATTAAAGAGCCGACTAAAGCGGCAACCGTTAGCGGCGAGGTTTGTGCCTGCGCTTCCATGCTGCGCGCAAGGTGGCGTTGGGTCACGTGCGCAATTTCGTGCGCCATCACAGATGCCAGTTCGCTTTCTGTCTTGGCATGCAGGAAAAGCCCAGAATGCATGGCTACATACCCGCCAAAAAAGGCAAACGCATTGATCGCTTGATTATCAATCAAAATAAATTGGAAGGGCGTGCGGACATCGTTGGCGTTCGCCACCAACCGATGCCCGAGGGCGTTAACATATTCACCGAGTAAAGGATCATCAATAATGGGTTTGCTGGCTCGTAGCATTCGCATATAAGCATCACCAAACTCTTTTTCTTTTGCCACCGACAGCGTACTCGCGGCAGCGGTGCCAATGTTAGGCAAATCACTTTGATATGACTCGACGTTTGCTGACACAGGCGCACTGACCAATGTCCCTGCAAGCGCATAGGCGACGAGGCGGCGAGCCGTTTTTCCTTTCCAAGAGCAAGATGCACGTGGCGGCATAAGTGTCATTACCTTTTAAAATACGCAAGTGTACTTAAGTACAGACCGATAAAACCTGTCTGGGTTTCGTTGGCGTTCTATCTAATGTCCATTACAATACCAACGATAATACCGACCGGTGAGACAGAATGGAATGTCAAACTCTTGATTTACGAGCACATGTTTGCCCAATGGCCCTGCTACTCGCTAAGCGTGCAGCAGCGTCGTTGCGTGCCGGCGAGCAGTTAGTGATTTTACTGGGCGATCAAGGCGCGAAAAACGATATTCCAACCTACTTTACTCGTGAAGGATTTACCATTGCTTGGTTAGATACGCCAGCCTCGCGTTTACACGTCACAAAACAATAACGAGCCTGATATGTTTGAATTGCTACATCGCTGGTATCGGCGACGCTTTTCCGACCCACATGCGGTCAGCCTAGTGCTGATTCTTTTGGTCGGTTTTGTCACCATCTATTTTTTCGGCAACTTATTGGCGCCTTTACTCGTGGCCATTGTCATGGCGTATTTACTCGATTGGCCAGTCAATCGTCTTAGTCGACTGGGGCTGCCTCGCACGTTATCGGTTTTGGTGGTGATCGCCTTGTTTGCCAGCTTCACATTCATGGCGTTGTTTGGCTTGGTACCGACGATTTGGAATCAAGGGATAAGCCTGGTGGCCGATGTGCCGAACATGTTTAATAACATGCAGATGCTGATGATGAGCTTACCCGAGCGCTATCCAGGATTAATTAATCCGCATATGGTGAACACACTGGTCGATGCCTTGCAGTTTAAAGTCCTCAACATCGGGGAAACCTTGGTAAGGGGATCGTTATCATCGCTGGTGAACATCGTGGCGCTAGCGGTCTATTTGATTTTGGTCCCGCTCTTGGTTTTCTTCTTACTGAAAGATAAAACGCAAATGTTGGCGATGTTTAAAGGATTATTGCCGCGTAATCGCCGCCTTGCCTCTCGGGTTGGTCATGAGATGAACCAACAGATATCGAATTACATTCGCGGGAAAGTGACCGAGATTATTATTGTCGGTATCACCAGCTATCTGACTTTCATGTTACTCGATCTCCGCTATGCCGTGTTGCTAAGTGTCGCCACCGGCTTTTCTGTCCTTGTCCCCTATATCGGGGCGGCCATTGTTACGGTGCCGATAGCGATCGTGGCCCTTTTCCAATGGGGACTTGAGCCCGGGTTTTGGTATGTGATGATTGCTTACGGCGTGATTCAAACCCTTGACGGTAACGTCCTTGTGCCGGTGCTTTTCTCGGAAGCGGTCAATTTACACCCGGTGGCACTCATCATAGCCGTACTGGTTTTCGGTGGACTCTGGGGCTTTTGGGGGGTATTTTTTGCCATTCCATTGGCGACGTTAGTGAAAGCGGTATGGCAAGCATTGCCTGAAATTGAGCTCGATGATGATCCAAAAAAAGACGTAGAGTGATCCATCTTGTTTTCAGGCTCCTAAATAAAGGAGCTGAGCGGCACGAGCACAGGCTTTACCGTGATCAGTTTGGCCCACAGAAGTAGTAATGAAAAACAGGGTTGGCATGGTACAAAACAGGCAAGAACATACGCATTTAGAGGGGTTCCGCGTCGCTGTGATCGGTGGCGGCGTGGCGGGCACGACAGCGGCCATGCGACTGGCTGAACGTGGTATTGATACCCAAGTGTTTGAAGCGGGAACCGGGCTAGTCAGTGGCCCACCTATCTGTCATCTTCATGCGGGCGGCAATTTGTATCGAGAAATCTCGCTCGACCAGTGCTTAACCTTACTGGACCAGTCCGTTGCGACCGTACGCATGTATCCGCACTCTGTGAATCGCCGCCCAACGGTGTTGGCGGTGCCAGAGCAAGACCCAGGATCGTTAGACAGTGTGATTGCACGATTAGAAACCTTGCGCGAGCGTTATGCGCAATTGGTCGAGCTTGATAGCGCCAACAAAGTGATGGGCGAACCTGCTGATTATTTCCGCCTGTATCAGCAATCAGACCTTGAAGCGCTGAAAGCAAAAGATTATCGCAGTATAACCGATTCGGCTGATCAGTGGATGTGGCCGGTTGCGCAGTCGCTGGACCTAAGTGCGATGAAGTATCCGTTGGTATTGGTGCAAGAATACGGGCTGAGTGTATTTCGCCTCGCCGCTGAAGCGCAATTAACGCTTGCCGACGTGCCGCATTGCCAACTCAACTTTAATCATAAGGTCGTGGATACACAGCAGACAGCGTCGGGTTGGCAAGTGACGTATCAAGATAAGGCAGGCCAATCGCACACCACTGAGGTTGACTATCTGATTAATGCGGCGGGATTTCGCACCGGGACCATTGACGATATGGCGGGCTTCGGGCGTCAGCGTCTGGTTGAGTACAAGGCAGCGTACGTCGCCCACTGGACGTCGACGGCGTACCAATGGCCAGAAATTATTGTTCATGGCCAGCGAGGCACGCCACAAGGTATGGCACAACTGACGCCTTATCCTGATGGTTTCTTTCAACTGCACGGCATGACGCAAGACGTGACCCTCTTTGAACGTGGCTTGGTGAAAAGCTCAGTGCAATCGGCGCAACCGAATGTCGACGCGCGCTATGTTAAAAACATCGATCAAGGTTGGGACTGGGATCAAGTGTGCCAGCGCACGGACCGGGCCATCGAACATTTTGCTCAATGGCTGCCTGAGTTTAAGCAGGCCGAAGTCGGAGGAAAACCCTTGTGTGGCGCGCAACAAATTCCCGGTGAGGACCCGTCGCTGCGGGCGTCGGATGTATCTTTCGATGGTGAGCGCTACGCGCGGATGGAAATCGTGAAAGCCTCCTCGGCGCTGACGGCGATAAACAAAGTCCTGACGCAATTTGAAGATGCCGGCTGGATTTCGCCAACCTCTCATTACGTCATGACGCGCCCGTCGACCGCTAAGATTGTCAGCGCTGCGTGTGAATTTGCGGTACAGCGTGGTTATCCAGAAGCATTGGCAAAGCCTGTGGGCTGAGTGAACCCATGGTCATCGTTTGAAAAAAGCGCACGATTCATCGTGCGCTTTTTTGTTAACAAGCAGGATAAGGCGCCGTCCTAGGCTTGGTTCAGGAAGTCCAATACCACTTGGTGATGATCTTTGGTCTTAAACTTATTGAACACATGTTCAATTTTGCCATCTTTGCCGACCAAAAAGCTGAGGCGATGAATGCCGTCATATTCTTTCCCCATGAACTTCTTGGGTCCCCAGACGCCAAATGCATCCGCAACCGCATGATCTTCGTCGCTCAGTAGGGTGAAATTGAGTTCATCGCGCGCGACAAAGCGGGCGATCTTTTTGACGGGATCCGGGCTGATACCTAACACCACGGTATCCAGCGCGTCGAGCTCGGCCTTAGTATCACGCAAAGAGCAGGCTTGTGTGGTGCAGCCTGGTGTCATTGCTTTGGGGTAAAAATACACGAGGACGCGTTTTTCGCCTTGAAACTGGCTAAGCGTGACGGTGTCGCCATTTTGATCTTGCAATGAAAAATCGGGCGCTTGAGCGCCTTCCGTTAATGTTTGCATGCGCTGCGTTTCCTTTTTTGTCGGTAAACCGAATTGACGATGATAGAGGGTGTTCGAGATTACGCAAGTTTTTGATATTACGATCACGCTCTTGACAGTGTTTGACCTTTTATTGACGCTAACGAGACGCTGATTCAATGATAAAATCGCAAACTTGAATGTAGCGGTAAGAAATGTCGAATAAGACACGCCAGCGCGCAGGGTTATTCTTGTGTTTACCCAGCGCCAAAAGTAACATTGCAAGCATCACCAATAAGGGAGACGAACATGGTTTCTGGAAGCATAGTGGCGCTCGTCACACCAATGGATGCACATGGCGAGGTGGATTACGTTAGCCTGAAAAAACTGGTCGAGTTTCATATCCAAGCGGGCACAGATGCGATTGTCGCAGTGGGCACAACGGGTGAGTCGTCGACAGTAACCGTGGATGAGCACATTAAAGTGGTCCTAAAGACCTTGGAATTTGCGGATGGACGGATTCCCGTTATTGCAGGTACGGGGGCAAATGCCACCCACGAAGCGATCACTTTCAGTAAAATGTTTGCCGGGTCGGGCGTAGCCGCTTGTTTGAGTGTGACCCCTTATTACAACAAGCCGACGCAAGAAGGCTTATTCCAGCATTATAAAGCCATTGCCGAAGCGACCGACTTACCTCAGATTCTCTATAATGTTCCCGGTCGTACCGCCGTAGATATTCAGCCTGAAACGGTGGCGCGCCTAGCGACCTTTGACAATATTATCGGCCTAAAAGATGCCACTGCCGATGTCAGTCGTGTCGCCATTCATCGGGAACTTTGTGGCGATGACTTCCTCTTATTCCGAATTAAGCGAGCATTTGCGTCCCGATGTCCGAGAGGCCATGCAGGTTGCGGGTGTTGTTTAAGCCGTTGGAGTGTCAATGAAACCAGTATTTAAGCTCGGCCTTTGTGCCATCATGGTCACCGGGCTGGTGGCCTGTAGTGGTGGCGCCGAGCAACGCCGTCAAGCCAAAGATGATTTTAGCTACTTGCAAACGACCCCGCTGTCGCAGTGGCAAACCTTGCCGGATCAAGCGCCTTACTTTTCCACCAATTATCAGATCCCTGAGCAAGACTTTAAGGGCGAAATCGGCAAAAATGTCGATATTCGTCCGCCGCGTCAAGTGCTTGATTTAGTGCCAGGGGCGCGTATTGAGCGTGACAGTCGTGGAATAACCGTCGCGGTTGCCAATGAGCAGCAGCTTACCCAATTATGGGAAACCGTTGAACGTCTGGCGAACGATAAGACCATTCCTGTTGAGACACAAGCCGCAGATCAAATTGACACCGGCTGGATCGCTTGGGAAAAAGAAGACAGTGCTCATCAGGCTCGGTTCCGCCTATCACGACTCGAACAAGGGCGGCGATTTGCACTGGGCGTCAATATGATTGATTCACGCGCCAAGGCCAGTGATGAACCTTTGACGCCGGCAGAGCAGGAACGCTATAACACCTTAATGACCAATCTGATTACGGTGAGCCATGATGCAGCACTACGTGCAGAGGCGCGCCGTTTAGCTGCACAACGTCAGTCAGATATTCCGATGAGTTTTGGTACTGATCGAAGTGGCTTGCCAGTGATTATTGCGCGTGCTCCGTATGATGTCGTATGGGAAAAACTTCCTGATATGATTAAACCGCTCGGATTTACGGTAGAAAGCCGCAACCAATCGCAAGGTACGGTGAAAACGCGTCACGTTGCGCCGAATGATGAGCGTTGGCAAGCCCTTGGGGTTGAACCTATCTCGCTGCCGGACAATAGCTACACACTATTGTTAGGGGATTTAGGCAACCGCACCTCAATCAATGTGACCGACAGTGATGGAAAGCCGGTTAAAAAAGCAACGTTAGAAGCGCTTAGCCCAGCGCTGAAAGCGGCCATTGCGCAGCTTAGCCAGGCCACATCGCAGTAATCTTATAGGGACGCCAGACAGCGTCCCTTATTTTTTAGCGCCTAATGGAGAGAATAGGTAATGGAAAAACGTGCTGAGTTGTATCGCGGTAAGGCAAAATCTGTTTATGCAACCGATGATGAAAACCGCTTTGTTCTGCACTTTCGCAATGACACCTCTGCGTTTGATGGTGAGCGTGTTGAGCAACTTGAGCGAAAAGGTGAAGTGAATAACAAGTTCAATCACTTCATCATGCAAAAGCTTGAGCAGGCAGGTATTCCCACCCAAATGGACCAACTGTTGTCCGATACCGAGTGCGTGGTGAAAAAGCTCGATATGATCCCGGTTGAGTGTGTGGTAAGAAACATTGCCGCGGGCTCACTTTGTCGCCGACTGGGCGTAGAAGAGGGCACAGCACTCACTCCACCCACTTTTGAGTTGTTTTTAAAAAACGATGCGCTGCATGATCCTATGGTCAATGGATCACTGTGTGAGTCCTTAGGGTTCGCGAGCCAAGCCCAATTAGCGACCATGAAGTCGCTGACGTATCAGGTTAACGATGTGCTTAAGGCGCTGTTTGCTGAGGGTGACTTATTGCTGGTGGACTACAAGCTGGAGTTTGGCGTCGACGTCAACGGTAATATTGTCCTTGGCGATGAGTTTAGCCCAGATGGCTGTCGTTTGTGGGATGCCAACACGCGAGAAAAATTGGATAAAGATCGCTTCCGCCAAGGTCTAGGTGGTGTGGTAGAAGCTTATATCGAAGTAGCAAAGCGTATCGGCTTAGCCCTATAATTTTTGGGCTTAAAAAGCAAACGATTGCGTCGCATGTGAAGACAATAGCACCGTGTAAATAAAATAGCGCCATGGATATGGCGCTATTTTTTAT
>NZ_MUFH01000239.1:0-4022 GCF_001996115.1 Salinivibrio sp. MA427 | reverse complement strand
CAATAGCATAACCATGCAATAGGGCGCAGCCCTGACAACATCGTAAAAACGACAGGAGACAGGAAGATGAAAAAATGGCTAGTTGCCGCCGCTGTGATGGCCGCGGTTGGGTCAACCTCCGTAGCAGCCAAGGAATGGAAGGTCGTACGTTTTGGTATTGAAGGGGCGTACCCTCCATTTAGCTGGACCACTAACGAAGGCGAGCTGAAAGGCTTTGATGTCGATATGGCCAATGCGCTCTGCGAAGAGATGCAGGCAAAGTGTAAGATTGTGGCGCAGGACTGGGATGGCATTATTCCATCGCTGCTGGCACGTAAATACGATGCCATTATCGCCGCGATGTCTATTACCGAAGAGCGTAAGCGAAAAGTTGACTTCACCAACAAATACGCGCTGATCCCTAATAAATTTGTGGCCGAAAAAGGCACGGATCTGACCTTTACCAAAGAGGGCTTAGAGGGCGTTAAAATTGGTGTGCAGCGCGCGACCACCCATGATAAGTACCTAACTGATAATTACGGCGATTCGGTGGATATCGTCCGTTACGGCACCTTTGACGAAGCTTATCTTGATCTTAAAGCAGGCCGTATTGAGTCAATCCTTGGCGATGCGTCGGCACTCCAGCAAGGGCTGCTCGACAAAGAGGGGGGTGACGAGTTTGCGTTTATCGGCCCATCACGCACTGACCCTGAGTGGTTCGGTGAAGGCTTTGGTATTGCGACACGTAAGCAAGACAAAGAACTGACCAAGAAGCTTAACCAAGCGATCGATTCGTTGCGTGAAAAAGGCGTGTATGACGAGATTGCTGCCAAGTACTTTGACTACGACGTTTACGGCGAGTAATAGGCAGGCGGGCAGCATGAAAGTGCTGCCCGATTCATATGATTGATTTGAAAGGTTACGAGTGGTCCCTGCTCGAAGGCGCATGGGTGACCCTTCAGGTTGCGCTGCTCTCGTTAGGTCTTGCCATGCTACTGGGTATGCTGGGGGCGTTGGCCAAGCTGTCTAAATTTGGTTGGCTGCGCGGGATAGCGACTGTGTATACCACGGTGATACGCGGCATTCCGGATCTTGTACTGATGATGCTGATTTTTTATGGCGGGCAAATGCTGCTAAATAACAGTTTGTACGGCATCAATGAGTGGTTAAACGAGTACATGGCCGGTCAAGATCCCAATCATGATTGGACGTCCTATTTGCCCGATTACATCGATGTCAGCCCATTTATCGCCGGGATCCTGACCATTGGGTTTATCTTTGGCGCTTATATGGCTGAAACCTTCCGTGGCGCGATCATGGCGGTGGATTCAGGCGAAATGGAAGCGGCACGTGCCTATGGGATGAGCAGCAGTTTAGCGTTTCGCCGTATTCTGTTGCCGCAGATGATCCGACATGCGCTGCCAGGCTTTGGCAACAATTGGTTGGTACTGCTTAAAACCACCGCGCTGGTGTCGATCATTGGCCTTGACGACATGGTGCGTAAAGGGGCATTGGCGGCGGGATCCACCCAAATGCCATTCACTTTTTACTTTACCGTCGCACTGATTTTCTTGCTCTTCACCAGCATCTCGACCACGGGACTGCGCTGGATGGAGCGCCGTTTTAGCATTCACACGCGGTAGGTGACCATGGATTTTTCTCTTGTACTCGAAACCTGGCCGATATACTTAGACGGCCTTTGGACCACCGTATGGCTGGTAGCCTCTGCGTTGGTGATTGGCTTAGTGGTGGCGGTGCCAGTGGCGGTCGCGCGTAATGCACAATTCCCTTTATGGCGCTATCCCGCGTGGGCGTTTATCTATTTTTTCCGGGGTACACCGTTGCTCATTCAGTTGTATCTGATTTACTACGGCTTAAGTCAGGTAGTAAATGTTGAAGATACCTTGTGGCAGCATGCTTGGTTCTGCGCTTTGGTGGCCTTTGTGCTCAACACCGCCGCTTACACAGCGGAAATCATTCGTGGCGCGATTAATGGCTTACCGAAAGGGGAAGTCGAGGCGGCGATCGCTTATGGCATGAGCCCTTATAAAGCCTTTTCGCGCATTGTATTGCCGAGCGCAATGCGACGTGCGTTACCGGCGTACAGTAACGAAGTGGTGTTTATGCTCCACGGCTCAGCGGTGGCAGGGATTATCACCATTGTCGATTTAACCGGTGCCGCGCGGATTGTTAACTCGCGCTATTATGCGCCGTTCGAGTCGTTTTTGACTGCGGGGGCGTTCTATATGGCGCTGACATTTAGCATCCTTTGGATGTTCCGCTTAGCAGAGCGCCGCTTCCTGCGCCATTTAAGGCCGCTGAGCTAATTAGCTTAATCTCAAATAAAAAATGCCGCAGTGATCATCTGCGGCGTTTTTTATCCAAAGCGTATAACTTGGGGCTTACTTAAAGGTCGCCCAAATCGGTGCGTGATCTGACGGTTTTTCAATCGCACGGAGCTCGTAGTCAATGCCAGCATCGATGCATTGGCTCGCTAGATCTGGGGTGGCCAGAATCACGTCAATACGCAGGCCGCGGTTATCGTCAAAGCCGCGGGAGCGGTAGTCAAACCACGAGAACTGATCGTTCACGCTAGGATGCAGGGCACGGAAGGTGTCAACAAATCCCCAATCCATCAGGGTGCCCAGCCACTCACGCTCTTCGGGCAAGAATGAGCACTTGCCAGTGCGTAGCCAGCGTTTGGCGTTTTGCTCGCCAATACCGATGTCATCGTCTTTCGGGCTGATATTGATATCGCCCATCACCACCAGCTGTTCACTCGGGTCATGGCCGGCTAAATAGGTCATCAGGTCTTGATAAAACTTACGCTTGGCGGGGAATTTGGTTTCATGGCTGCGGTTTTCCCCTTGCGGGAAGTAACCGTTGAGCACAGTAATTGGCTTGCCGTTTTCGTCTTCAAAAGTCGCCATGATCATCCGGCGTTGCGCGTCCTCATCATCAGTGGCAAAGCCTTTTTGTACGCTGATAGGGGACTTCTTACACAGCATTGCCACGCCATAATGGGCTTTTTGGCCATGAAAGTGCACTTCATAACCCATGGCTTCGACGTCAGCAAGGGGGAAGGCGTCGTCATGAACTTTGGTTTCTTGTAACCCGATCACGTCAGGTTGGTGCTTTTCAATCAAGGCTTGCAATTGATGCAAACGAGCACGAATACCATTGATATTGAATGAAATGATTTTCACGTTTGAGGCTGCCTTTGTTGTCTTGTTAATAGCAAGACACTTTACCAGCTTCGTTCAATGAACGGAAAGGCGGCCTCTATTTCTATCGGTTATGGAAACGCGCGATATTGTCTAAGCGTTAGTGCGCGAGAGCAAACTCACCCAAGCATTCGCCTTGGCTAAAAATAGTGCCAAGCTCGGTGCTGGGATCAAACTGTAGCGTCGGTTGGGATAATGTCGGTAGGCGATGGAGCAAGTGCTTGAGGATAATATCCCCATTAAATTGATGGATCGCGACCTGCCAGTTGGCAAGGTTAGGGAGTGAAAAGTTAACTATCAATGGCGTTCCTTACTGTTTTAGTTGTGTTGTGAGACGTTTTCGTTTGTGTTTGCGTACGGCGTAAATGATACCAGTGACGCAGTCTGCCGTTAGTGGCGGCCATATTTTATCTCCATGAGTTAAATGATTATTGCTCTGCCCTCAGTGGTTATCCATCATGGGCCGAATGAATGCGTCGGCCTCTTTAGGGTGAGCGATCACCATTAATACAGTGATACCCACCAATGAGAGATAGCAAAAGGGCGTATAACGGGTTATCAATCTAGGAAAAAAGCGAAAGTGGATTGCTGCAGAGAGTCTATGCGGGAAATAGCGTGGTCTGTCTCGACTTTGACTTGATGTCTTTTGATGCTCCGTATCTAGAGCTTTGGCCACATTACAGCATTTTTTTACGATGTAAAGGGTTTTAACCAATAATTTTTTGGTATTGACGACCACCAACGCGGCACATCAGCACCGCGTTAATGATTCTAGCGCTCGCTTATCCTATCGCCAGCTTTGTCTCGGCATAGCGTAGC
>NZ_MUFH01000238.1:0-4455 GCF_001996115.1 Salinivibrio sp. MA427 | reverse complement strand
CCAAAATTCCATTCCCAACTGCACTGTTTTTCATAGATGGCGTTAAAGCCTTCGACATCGGGTTTGACCTCAGGAGAAATGTATTCAATCTCAGCGGTATTGCCATAGTGGTTAAAGAATGCAGCTTTGATCGCATCACACAGAGCTTGGTGGGTGATCTCCGGGACATAATCGGAAATATTCGCTACTCGCGCGCGTACAGAGGTAATGCCCTTGGCTTGCAGCTTTTTGGGATCAGGGTTGAGGTAATCGCCCAGTCGCGACAAGTTGGCATTAATCAATAGGGTGCCGTGATGAAATCCACGATCTTTTGTCTCTTTGTAGGCTGACCCTGAGATTTTGCGAGCGCCTTCAGGGGGCTTCAGGGGTATCCATGGTGAGATCATTGCGTCCACTGGCCGTTGCCTCAATACCGAGTGTTTTTAGCGCATTCAACACAATTTGTGTCGATACCGATTTGTCATAACCGGGCTTGCCGGCCATAAAGGTAAAGTTAGTATTGCCGAGATCATGAAACACGGCGCCACCACCGCTTTGGCGTCGAGCTAACACAACGCCGTCTTGTTCCATTTTACGAGTGTTGCATTCGCGCCATGCATTTTGACCACGCCCGATCACCACCGTATTGTCGTTACGCCAAAGAAAGAGCACATTTTGCGCTGATGACATGGTACGGAAAATCGTATCTTCCACCGCCAAATTAAACCAAGGGTGGGTCGAGGTAGATACAAACACGCGTAAAGGATGATTGTTTTCTTGCATAGTGGCTCCAAATTCGTCGAGATCTCGGCTCGTAGCATAGCAAACTCTTCATCTATGCCAACAAAATGGATAAACCGGTAGCTGATGGCGAGGAAAAATGACTTAAATGCCGTTTAGCGTTTGGCATTAGTCGTGGCATTAATTAGTATGTAAGGTCAATTTATTACCTGTTCTCTCAGTCAATTGGCATTGAGGCGTATAACAAGACGACTCTGTCAGTTTGCTCAGACAATGGGTGAAACCATGATGTCAGCAGGTATTGTCACGCACCTACCTGGTTTGGACTACCCAACGGGTCGACGAGGAAACAATGCAACAATTAGAAGAAATTCTTGCGAATGCAACCAATGCGGTGGCCGATGCTGCCTCTGTGGCTGCATTGGATGAAGTCCGGGTAAAATACCTAGGAAAGAAGGGTGAGTTAACCGCACAGCTTCAGGCTTTAGGCAAATTGCCTCCTGAAGAACGCCGCGAAGCGGGTCAGAAGATAAATCAGGCTAAGCAAACCGTGCAGCAGACGATTGCTGAACGTAAGCAAGCACTAGAACGTGCTGAGCTAGAAGCCAAACTGGCCGCCGAAACCATTGATGTGAGCCTGCCAGGCCGCCGGATTGAAAACGGTGGATTGCATCCGGTAACGCGCACCATTGAGCGTATTGAGCAATTTTTTGGTGAGCTTGGTTTTTCGGTGGAAGCTGGACCGGAAGTGGAAGATGGCTTCCATAACTTTGATGCATTGAACATCGCAGCCGATCATCCCGCGCGTACCGATCATGACACCTTCTTCTTTAACCCTGATTTGATGTTGCGTACCCATACCTCGGGCGTTCAGATCCGGACCATGGAAGCCGGCAAGCCGCCATTCCGTATTATTGCGCCAGGCCGTGTTTATCGAAACGATTACGACCAAACGCACACGCCCATGTTCCACCAAGTAGAAGGTTTGCTGGTCGATAAAGACATTACCTTTGCCGATCTAAAAGGTATTTTGAACGACTTCCTTCGCAACTTTTTTGAGGAAGATCTCGAAGTACGTTTCCGTCCTTCCTATTTCCCGTTTACCGAGCCCTCAGCGGAAGTCGATGTGCGCCGTAAAGGTGGCAAATGGCTAGAGATCTTAGGTTGTGGCATGGTTCACCCCAATGTCCTGCGGTCGGTGAACATTGACCCAGAGGAATATCAAGGTTTTGCCTTTGGTATTGGGGTTGAGCGCCTAACCATGTTGCGCTATGGCGTGAATGATCTTCGTGCGTTCTTTGAGAACGATCTGCGCTTTTTGAAACAATTTAAGTAATCAGTGGGGCAAGGTAATAATGAAATTCAGTGAATCTTGGTTGAGAGAGTGGGTAAATCCAGCAAACGACACCAACGCGCTTGCCCACCAGATCACCATGGCCGGTCTTGAAGTTGACGAGATTGCCCCCGTGGCTGGCGAGTTTAGCGGTGTGGTTGTGGGTGAAGTGGTGGAATGTGGTCAACACCCTGACGCAGACAAACTGCGGGTCACTAAAATTAATGTAGGTAACGATGAGTTACTGGATATTGTCTGTGGTGCGCCGAATTGTCGCCAAGGCTTAAAAGTGGCGGTAGCCATGGTTGGAGCGGTATTGCCGGGTGATTTTAAAATCAAAAAGGCCAAGCTACGCGGTCAGCCATCATTCGGTATGTTGTGCTCGTTCACCGAGCTGGGTATCGATGTGGAATCGGATGGGATTATCGAATTGCCCGCTGACGCGCCGATTGGTACTGACATCCGTGATTATCTTGCACTCAACGATGTCACCATCGATGTGGATTTGACCCCAAACCGCGCTGATTGTTTGAGCCTACGTGGCTTGGCGCGTGAAGTGGGCGTATTAAACCGCACCGATGTAACAGAGCCTACCATTACGCCTGTTGCTGCCAGCATTGAAGACAAAGTATCGGTGCGCATCGATGCGCCGCAAGCGTGCCCACGTTATCTGGGCCGTGTGGTAAAAAACGTTGATCTTAATGCGCAGAGCCCGTTGTGGATGCAAGAAAAACTGCGTCGCAGTGGTATTCGTTCTATCGATGCTGTGGTGGATGTCACCAACTATGTGATGCTTGAGCAAGGTCAGCCAATGCATGCGTTTGATCTTGGCAAGATTGAAGGTGGCATCGTGGTGCGTTTAGCCGAAGAAGGCGAAGCATTGACCTTACTTGATGGCAATGAAGCCAAACTAAATACGCAAACGCTCGTTATTGCGGATGAGAAAAAAGCGTTGGCGATGGCAGGCATTTTTGGCGGCCAAGAGTCAGGTGTGACCACAGAAACCCAAGATATTCTGTTAGAGTCAGCCTTTTTTGCCCCGGAAGCGATTCGTGGTCGCGCACGTAGCTATGGTCTACACACAGATTCATCTCACCGCTTTGAGCGCGGGGTTGATCCGGCACTGCAAGCCGCAGCGATGGAGCGAGCCACTGAATTATTGCTGGCTATCTGTGGCGGCGAAGCGGGCGAGATTGTGACGGCTGAGTCCACTAACACCTTGCCAGCTCGTGACACTGTCACACTTCGTCGTATCAAGCTCGATGGTTTACTCGGGCATGCTATTGACAACAAGGATGTCGATGCCATTTTGACCCGCTTAGGCTGTGCGGTGACGACCACCGATCAAGGTTGGGAAGCAACGGCACCAAGCTGGCGTTTTGATATTGCCATCGAGCAAGATTTGATTGAGGAAGTGGGTCGTATCTATGGCTACGACAATATTCCGACCCGTGCGCCGAAAGCTGCGCTCACCATGCGCGAATATAAAGAAGCGGCGATGCCACTCAAGCGTGTGCGTGATCTTCTGGTTGACCGTGGTTTCCATGAAGCGATCACTTATAGCTTTGTTGAGCCCAAGCAACAGGCGTTGATTGTGCCGAATGTGGCGCCGTTAATCCTGCCAAGCCCCATCTCGGCGGATATGTCCGCGATGCGCTTAAGCTTATTACCTGGTTTGCTCAATACGGTGGCCTATAATCAAAAGCGTCAACAACCGCGCGTACGTTTGTTTGAGTTTGGTTTACGCTTCACGCCTGAAGGCGATATGAGCGGTAACATACGTCAAGATAATATTCGCCAAGAGCGGATGCTTGCCGGGGTTATTGCCGGACCAAGTAGCGAAGAGCATTGGGGTCTGACCAGCGCAACGGTTGATTTCTTTGACTTAAAAGGGGATCTGGAAGCGGTGCTTGAGCTAACCGGTCAGTTGAATGATTTCCGCTTTGTGTCAGCCTCTCATCCCGCGATGCACCCAGGCCAAACTGCAGCGATTGAGTTTGATGGCAATGTTGTCGGCCATATTGGTACGCTACATCCAGAGCTAGAACGCGAGTTTGGCTTAAATGGGCGTACCGTGGTGTTTGAGCTGGAATGGCAAGCGATTGATACGCGCTTTATTCCTGAAGCGGCCGGTCTGTCCAAGTTCCCTGCAAACCGTCGTGATATTGCGGTGATTGCCGATGAGTCGCTCGCATCAGGTGATGTAGTCGCTGCGTGTTTGCAAAGTGGTAATGCGCTGATTAAAGATGCACAACTTTTCGACCTGTATACCGGTAAAGGGGTAGAAGACGGGAAGAAGAGCTTAGCGATAGCACTTATTTTGCAATCGGATGAGCGCACCCTAGAAGAGAAGAGCTTAGCGATAGCACTTATTTTGCAATCGGATGAGCGCACCCTAGAAG
>NZ_MUFH01000237.1:0-4047 GCF_001996115.1 Salinivibrio sp. MA427 | reverse complement strand
GGTTAACGGTCTGTTGCCAGTTTTCCACTGTAAGACGACGGTAATCCGTCGCCTGATAAAGCGCATAGTCGTGTGAGCTAAACCCTTGCTGTATCGCATGCATCACCCACTCAAAAATCGGATTTCCCGACATGGTAGCAATCAACAAGTTCAGTGCTCGGTCGAGCTCCCCTAAACGAGCGAGATCGGGCTCATCATCTTTGGCAAGTGCCGCAAGCTCGGCGACCTTATCGTTCAACTGTTGCTTTTGTTCTTTTGTTCCACGACTGATCGCGAGCAGTACTAAGCTGTGATCGACGGTTTCACGAAATTCCGCCACTTTGTCTGCTTTGACGTGACTTTGTTTTAAGAACAATGCCAGTGACTCGCTAATATTGTGCACGTCAACTTGGCGGACAACCGCTCCGCCTTTTTGCCCTTTACGAATTTCAATCAAGCCTTTTTGTTTGAGTGATTGAATCGCCTCGCGCACTACCCCACGCCCCGTCCCAAACTGTTGCTGTAGCTCACGTTCACTGGGTAACTTGTCTCCCGGCTTCAGCGCTTCCGATAAAATCGCAGATTCGATCTGCAAGGCAACGTCTTCACTGGCACGTCCCATTTGTACCGGATGAAACAGACTGGTTGTGGATGCTGTCATGATGGCCCCTCTCTTTTGGTCCTACCAAACTAGCAAAATAATCGTTATATCGTCAAATTTATCTTTAAAAACCTCTTTTGGTAGTACCTTAGCGATGAGCTTGGCGATTAAACCTCGATATTTGGGATTGGGTCTTGAATAGAGAGTAGTCAGTGACTATCATCACGTTTTTTATTTATAAAGGAGAGTTGCCATGCGCATGACGCCGCCCTAGTCGTTCCCGCCTTATTTTTTCACCTTGTATAATCATATTCCTTTAAAAGACTGAGACTGTTCATGATTGAAACGATGAAACGTGATTGGTTCTCCAATCTGCGTGGTGACGTGCTGGCTGGCATTGTGGTAGCTCTAGCGTTAATTCCAGAAGCGATTGCTTTTTCTATTATTGCGGGTGTCGACCCGAAAGTGGGGCTGTATGCCTCATTCAGTATTGCAGTGATCATTGCCTTTGTCGGTGGTCGACCCGGGATGATCTCTGCGGCAACCGGCGCCATGGCGTTATTGATGGTGACGCTAGTCAAAGAGCACGGCCTTGAATATTTATTGGCCGCCACCGTACTAACGGGTGTTTTGCAAATTCTGGCCGGTTACCTCAAGCTCGGCGATCTCATGCGCTTTGTATCACGCTCGGTGGTCACTGGGTTTGTTAACGCCCTTGCGATCCTCATTTTTATGGCCCAGTTACCCGAGCTCACTGACGTGACGTGGCACGTGTATGCCATGACGCTGGCAGGATTAGCCATTATCTATTTGTTCCCATACGTTCCTGTGGTCGGTAAATTATTGCCATCGCCATTAGTATGTATTTTGGTCCTGACGACACTCGCAGTCAGTATTGGACTAGACATTCGGACTGTGGGCGATATGGGCGAGTTGCCAGATACCTTACCGGTGTTTTTATGGCCCGATGTGCCGCTTAACCTTGAAACCTTGATGATTATCTTCCCGTACTCAGCAGGGCTAGCGGTAGTCGGTTTGCTCGAATCGATGATGACCGCCACCATTGTGGACGATTTGACCGACACTGGTAGTGACAAAAACCGCGAGTGTAAAGGCCAAGGTATCGCGAACATTGCCACCGGCTTTATTGGTGGTATGGCCGGTTGTGCGATGATTGGTCAATCGATCATTAACATCAAATCCGGCGGTCGTTCACGCTTATCCACCCTGTGTGCCGGTACACTTCTGTTGATCATGGTGGTGTTTTTAAGCGACTGGATAAAGTTGATTCCTATGGCGGCCCTGGTGGCGGTGATGATCATGGTCTCGATTGGGACATTCTCGTGGAGCTCTATCAAAGATCTTAAAACTCATCCTTTATCAACCAATATTGTGATGGTCACCACCGTGATTGTGGTGGTGGCAACCCATAACTTGGCCATTGGTGTTTTGGTCGGTGTGTTATTGGCATCCTTGTTCTTTGCCAACAAAATTGGTCGCTTTATGGTGGTTAAAAGCGAGCAAACCCAAGCTGACGAGCGTACCTATCGCGTTGTTGGGCAGGTCTTTTTTGCCTCTTCCGAGCAGTTCATTACATCGTTTGATTTTAAAGAAGCCGTTGAACGCGTCACCATTGATCTCTCTGATGCGCATTTTTGGGATGTTACTGCCGTCTCATCGCTCGACCGCGTGGTGATTAAATTCCGCCGTGAAGGCACCGAGGTAAATTTAGTGGGCATGAATGAAGCAACCGCCACCATTGTGGACAAGTTTGGCGTCCATGATAATCCGGAAGAAGTGGAAAAAATGATGGGCGGACACTAAGGAGCGCACGATGAATAAAATTATTGCTTGTATTGATGGTGCGTCGTACACCCAATCGGTGACAGATCTCAGCGTTTGGGCGGCATCACGCCTGTCTGCACCGCTGACCTTTTTACATGTGTTGGAAAAACCCGCGAGTAGCGATTCTGAGTTATCAGGCAGTATTGGTTTAGGCAGTCGCGATCAGCTCATGAGTGAGCTGGTCGAGCTGGATGAAAAGCGTGCCAAACTGGCCTTGCAACATGGTAAGGCCCTATTGCATGAGTGCGAAGAAGTGGCGCTATCAAAGGAGCTGACCGAGGTCACGCGCTTGCAGCAACATGGCCACTTGCTTGAATCTTTGCTAGCGCTTGAATCTACCATGCGGGTGCTGGTGATTGGCCGGTCCGGTGATTTGCACCAGAACGATGCCAAAGCGATTGGATCGCAACTCGWAAGCGTCGTCCGCCGTATTCACAATCATATTTTGATTGCCACCCGGTCATACCAAGCTGCGTCAGCTGTTTGTGGGTAGCACCACCACACGCATTGTGATTGATTCGCCCGTCCCTCTGTTATTGATTCGATAGCGGTTATCTATTGAATCATACGTAAACGCCATGAGCCTTGCTCGTGGCGTTTTTGTATCAAGCCAATTCATTTACTTTAACGCGTTCATACTTATCACTGGTATAACGAACAAGACACTGACATAACGAACAAGACAAACGTGGCCGTTAAGCTTCGTTAAGCACCTTGGTCATAAAGTGCAGTGCATGATCAACAGGATAGTCCGTCAATGTCATTTGGCACTGATAACCGTGCTTTTCATAGAAGGGTCTGGCTTGAAAGCTGAAGGTATCGACAAACGCCATTTTACAGCCTATGTCCTTGGCATATTCTTCCAGATTATCTAATAGATGGCTGCCGACATGACGATGGCGAAAAGCATCATCGACCCAAAGGTATTTAATCAATAGCCATTGGCCCCAGGTATTGGCAACAATGCCACCGATGCGCTCATCATTGTCATTATAGGCGTAGCCGGCAAGCGTGCCCTCAGGGAGACCTGCCAAGAAGGGGGCGTTGCTTTGTTTTAGCCCCTGACGGATAGCGGTAATATCGTCATCACTCGGGCTTGCGTCCATGCGGTATTTCATTGTCGTCCATTTACTTACCAATCAGAAGATTGGGGTAGTATGCCCTTTGTGTTTTCGCCAATCTGTGCCAAGGCGCACTCTATTTGGCTTTACTCTTCATCAATCGGCTTGGCAGCGACTGAGCACTGGGTGGTCACGGTCAGTTTAGGCCAATGGGTTAACCATTGTTTTTCTTCAATACGCTGCTGAAAAACAGCCCATGGCCGTGCCGGGTTATGGCTCAGCTTCAACTCGAACAGCGACTGAACCCCAAACGCGGCAATGATCTCACAGCGCTGATTCATATCGAGACGGACCGCAATGGCCGTTTCTTTTTCAGGCCAAAATCGCATGGCGTCCAGGGTGCCAGCATACGCGGGGTCTTGGTGCTTTTCGTGCATCCGTGCTTGGTTACGGACTTGCCAGGTAATCTCTGGCATGGTTTTTTGTAGTAACCCTTGAAGATATTGCTCACGCTCACGACTGGTATCGCTCGGATCATAGTAGATCACATCGATATCATTC
>NZ_MUFH01000236.1:0-4076 GCF_001996115.1 Salinivibrio sp. MA427 | reverse complement strand
ATAATAAAGTCTTCTGACTCGCTATCATCGTTGGACGTATTCAGCTTGGTTAAAGCCGACTCTATCGTATCGTCGAAACAAAAGAAGGCGTCGGCCTGGTGATGCACCAACCAATCCTTAATTTGTTTTTTCTCTATCGGTTGATCACTCGTGTGCTGAGTATTACCGGCCGATAAATACACACGTTGCCCATCCTGAGAAACTCGGAGGATATCGTCTAGCATGTCGCTCCCTGCCAAAAACGCCTTACGGCTTTATCGATATGATGATCCAACCGTATGACATTGTTTTCGTCTCGTCATAAAACGAAACGCCACGCCTCACCACAACCTTAACAACGATTAGGTTAGCCTACGTCGTAGATCGCTGAGGGCAAATGTCTCATTTGTAATAAATTATACAGGTTTAGTCATTTTGGGAGCAGGATCTCTAGTAAAAACGTGAGCACGATAGGATTTATTTGATCACTACTTAGTAAGTTTCTCAGTTTCTATGATGGACGATTTACACTGTAAATCTCATCCGAGCCTCGTTTCATTGGCGGCTATGTTTGCATTGATCGCTGCATTTACATGGAGCACTGTATTTACATGGAGCACTGCATTTACATGGAGCACTGCATTTACATGGAGCACTGCATTTACATGGAATGTGGTATTTACGTGGAGCGTGGTATGTGTAGTGAAAGCTATGTTGGCATTAACAGGTATGTTTCTATTAACAGCCTTATGTGAATTTACAGTGTAAATTGATACGTTTGGCGCTTCCTTATCTTTACACTGTAAATTGAACCAATAGCTCTATCAAAACGGCCTGAGTCTCTCACTGACGTCATGGCGCGTAACATAGTCACGGATCATCGCTTCGGCTTGTTTTTTACCCGTCAGTCGGTACCGCGCACATACCGTAGACCACGAATGGCCAAGAATAATCCGACTGATCAATACATAGAGCGCATTATCGTCTGGATGCGAAGGTAAGGCTTTAACGTGCTGACGTAACCACATTTGTAGGCTTGCCAATGACGCATCAACACCAACGCCCCCGGCAATAAATCCTTTAATCTGTTGGTCTATACAGCCTGCCAGTGGCTTATCAGATAAGAAGCCCATCATAGCGCCAACAATATCAACCTCCATGGCCTGATGAGTTGTCATCCATTGAATTGGTAAGCTATGACGAAACAAGGCGACACCGTCTTGCAACCACGCTAGCCGTTTGATTGGCTTTACCATTTGTAAAGAATAACAACCACTGGCTTGATCGCGCTTCAAGCCAAGTTTTATTGGTTCAAACCCCTGCTTCAACCAGAATCGACTAAGATGAGCCGTCGCACCAAAACTCACCCCGAGACACGATATCTCAAGCTTGCTTGCCTCCTGAGCCACAGCAGTAATAAGCTGCTGACCCAACCCTTGATATCGGTAAGATTCGGCTACCGCGATTCGTTCAACTCGCCAAAGGCTCTGGTGCAAAATCGCTGGATCGCCGAGATGGGCAGCGAGCGACTGGCTGAGAAGATGGCCTTTAAGGCGACGTTGCCCCGCAACCACCGCCCGGCTCAAGTCGGCACTAAGACGGCATTCCYCATTGATCACACACGCAGAGACCAACTCGTCCGCGACGCTTCCCACCCAAACAATGATTGAATCGTCATCAAGTAACCGTGCTAAATCATTCGGCGACGTTTGATAATGCGCAGCCAGCAACAAAGCAAATAATGAACGCAGTAAGGCCTCATCACTCAATAGCTGTGCGGGAGATAAACGCTGAACGACGATATTATCCAACTTAACGGGTTGGCTTTGGTCGTCACTGATCAGTAACTCAGGCGGATCGACATCGAGCAAGAATAATGCATTTAGCGCACGTTCAACCGGATCGTTATCCGCCCATCGCATTGGCGCAGTTAGTCTCAATGGTCGCCATTGTGGTTGCTCTGCATCCAGTAATTGTTTCAGCCTTATCGTAAAAGCACGTCCGGTTCCTTCATAACCATGCTCTGTGGTTGCAATGGCCACGCGACTATATTGATGTAAGCATTGGCTCAACATCGGCAATGGGATTGCCGCCGCTTCATCAATCAAAAGAAGGTCCGCCAACGGCGTTTCTTGTAACAAGGTATCGGGGGCAATATAGCGGATATCGCTGCCTTGATAGTCAATTACCTGACCTTGGGTCTCTATACCCAAACTTGACTTAATATGACTAAACAAGGTTGCGGCATGCGCGGGCGTCGGTGCACTGACCAAAATTTTTCGTGGTTTGTTCATGACTAACTGTGCCACCGCGATTCCCAACGCTGCCGATTTTCCACGACCACGATCGGCCGTTAACAACAAGGGACGACGCCGGTGACCCGTGGCCACTTTCTTGACCGCCTCAATCGCATTCTCTTGTCTCACCTCATGTTGGCCAGGCAAAGGCAACACCTCCGCGGGCCTACGCACCTGATGACGTAGAAAGAAGGCGACCGATTCATTAAGCTCTAGCTGTCTGACTAAACGCCGCACAGAAGGCGGCAATGCCTCCTTTGGCGCCGCTAGTCGTAAAAGAATTAATGATCCCGCCCGACAGCAGCCTGCAATAGCGCAAAACGCTTCGGCATTAAAATCGGCGCCCACCTCAACCACGATATGCCCGCACTCTTGCCCCAGCTTTTGACGCGCTTGACGCCAACTTAATCCTTCATCAGCATGACCGATAACCAGCGGGGTAGCGGCCTCGTCAAAGGCTGCCACGATAAAATCGAGAGGATAATCGATACACACCAATTGTCGATGAGCACGCAATGTGGCGGAATGAATTAAATCTGCAAAAAACTGTTGCAGAGTTGATGAGGTCGTTGATGTCCCCATAGGACGCGTTCCGTTTTGTCGATTTAGCAGATAAAGAAGATGATACCATGCAAAAAAAAACGACACGCAAAGGCGTGCCGTTTTTTATTCGATTTGAACGCGTTAACCGTTAAAGTGTTCCTTTATCAGCGCCAAGATCTGCTCAGCATCTTGATCACTCACTTTTTTCAAATTGATACTCAAATTATTGCCTTTACGACGATAAGACGCGCGTCCTTCTAACAAGGTTTGAGCTTGTTCTTTTTCACTCGGCTGCGGCGCCACAAGCTCATCTTTATATTGCTCAATTCGCTGGGTCACTTCGCGCGTAATGCGTGTCACGCCTTGGGCATCAACTTGTTGCCATAACGGTGTCTCACCTAGCATGGCCACCAACTGCGCTTGCGATTGGCTATCAAGGCTAAAATACAAACGGTGTAGTTTGACGATAGTCGGGCGCCCCAATTCAGAGACACTGGGGTAAGCTTGCAAAAGTGGCAAGGGCAGGGCGGCTGCCTTTAATGCACCACTGACTAATGCTTCACTACACTGACATGCGCTCGCCAGTGCCTTTTGATCACTGACATCACCGCTGTCTAACATGGCTTGCATTTCTTTACCGCGTTCATACAAGGATAAAGGTTTGTGCGCATTCGCGACATCCGACAAAAACTTAGCATGACGCGTGCTGATCCCTTTTGCGACGTATACCAGAAAGTCCTGCTCTGCAATAATGCAAGACATACGGCGCCGGCTGCCATCGAGGACCTCGATACGACCGTCATCAAGCCACCGCCCAACAGCCGGGTATTGTTGTCCGTGCTCTTTTAAGGTGGTCAGAATATCTGATAATGCCAATTCGTTAAGAAACGACTGCTCACGCGCATTTTTATCAAATACTGTTGTTTTATCTCGGATCGTTAACGCTGGGACTTTAACAAGTTCAAACTCGACGGTACGCTCACCCGCCACAGCTAACTCGATCACTGCCGCTCTCTCGCTCGCCGCGCTCTGCGCTTCTTGTGATGTTGTTGCTCGGCGTTTATCCGCCTTTGCAAACAAGCGCGCATTTAAATCAGAGGTTTTAATTGCCATTTTTCTTTTTTACTCCTGATTGAGCTGAGACCAGTAGCTATGCAGCACACGTTCGAGTTCGAGTCCGACTCGATGCACCGCATCTTGCGCCGTTGATAACGTTTTTTTACCGCCCTCAAAATCTTGTGACGTCAAATCAAATAC
>NZ_MUFH01000235.1:0-5713 GCF_001996115.1 Salinivibrio sp. MA427 | reverse complement strand
GTCTATTTATGGTGGTTTGGCTGGCGGTTGTTCGATATTGAGATGTCGGTGAGCCTGTTTTTACTGCTGATGGTCGCGCAGGATTTTTGTTACTACTGGTTTCATCGCGCCAGCCACCGTATTCGCTGGATGTGGGCGGCGCATGTGGTGCATCATAGCTCAGAGCGCATGAACTTTAGTACTGCGTTTCGCCAAAGCCTAATGTACCCGCTGGCAGGGATGTGGCTGTTTTGGCTGCCGCTTGTAGTGATTGGGTTTCCGCCGCAATGGGTGGTGTTTGTTGTACTGCTGAATTTAGGGTTACAGTTTTTTGTTCATACCCAATGGATAAAGACACTCGGGCCCGTGGAGTGGATTTTTAATACCCCGTCTCATCATCGCGTTCATCATGGCGTGAATCCTCAGTACATCGATAAAAACTACGCGGGCATTTTAATCATTTGGGACAAGCGATTTGGCACCTTCGAGCCGGAATCTGAATCGGTGCGCTATGGGATCCCCAAGCCAGTGAACAGCTTTAATCCTCTGGTGGTGACCTTTGCGGAATGGCAACAAATGTGGCGAGACGCCACGCAGCTCGATCTGAGTTTTCGACAACGATGGCAGTGCTTGTTTGCACCACCAGAACAAACACAAGGTCACACGACAGACGAGGAAGCATCACGTAAGACATAGCGGTTTGCTACCTTGCGGGCAAGCTAACATATTCTGAGGAAACAACCCTTTATCCTCATAGGGTTACTTTCAGAATTCAGTTCGCCAGGAGTTTCCACATGACAGACGCTATGCATGCCATTGTTACCCATCTGCACTTAACCCCATCGCAGAAAACGTTAGCGCTCGCTGCGCAAGCCGATGCGGCTTTGCCCTACGTACCTTGCAGCCGAGCGCTCGTGGCTGCGATGGAGCAGGGTGTGATCGGCGATATGTTTGAGGGTCACGCTCCCTTTAAACCGCGTTATGTGTTGCCCGATTATGTCCGCTTTTTAAAACGCGGGTCGGAGTATTTGGCGTTAACGCCGGCAACCGATCTAGAGGATGCGCTTATGAAGCTCATGGTGCTGTACCATCATGTGCCTTCGGTGACCAATATCCCGGTGTTTTTGGGTTACCTCGATCAACTCCTGCTGCCATATTGCGAGGATGTGAGTGATGAACATTTGTATCAAGCGCTCAAGCGATTCTGGATCCAACTCGACAGAACACTGCCAGACGCATTTATGCATGCCAATATTGGCCCAGATGATAATCGTGTTTGTCGCATGATTTTGCGCATCGATGCAGAACTGCAGCAAGTTGCCCCCAACCTGACCTTTATGGTAGATCCGTCTCGTACCGCGCGCACCCTAGTTCGGCAGGCGACAGATAACATCATTGCCTGTAGCAAGCCACATATTGCTAACTGGCCGGTACACCAAGCCACATTTGGTGATGCAGAGGCTCACTGGCCCAATATGGGGATTGTGAGCTGCTACAACGCGCTACCGATTGGAGGCGGTGCGAACACCTTGGTACGCCTTAACTTAAAGAAAGTCGCAGAAGAAGCCAATGATCTCTCGACATTGCTCTCGCACACCTTGCCACATTACGGTGCATTGATGGTGGAGCTGATCGATGCACGCAGTCACTTCCTGCATCAAGAATCACACTTTTTTAATAGCTTTCTGGTGCAGGAAGGCTTAATTGATGAGAAAAAATTTGTCCCCATGTTTGGCGTGTACGCGATGGCTGAAGCGGTCAATACCCTGATGACACGCCAAGGTCTATGTGGCGAATATGGTCACGATGCAGCGGCGAATGAGATGGCACACGATATCACCAAAGCATTGAGTACGTTTGTAGCAGAGACGCCAGTGAAGTATGGCTGGCGTGGACGAGCGTTGCTGCATGCGCAAGGTGGGTTATCCATTGACCAAGGGACCACTCCGGGGGTGAGGATTCGTTACGGTTGTGAACCGGATCCTGTCACCCATTTACAGGCGCTTGCGCCGTTACATCCTTACTTTGAAGCGGGTGTGAGCGAGATCCTAACATTGGATGAAACCATAAAAAGCAATCCCGATGCATTAACCGATTTATGTTTAGGGGCGCTGCAATCCGGGCTGCGTGAATTCACCGCGAATACAGATGGAAATGATCTCGTGCGTATCACCGGCTATATGGTGAAAAAGTCCGAGATTACCCAGTTCAAACAATCGGGATCTCGGACCAACACCACGGTATTGGGCGCAGAAGCTTCTGATATGACGACAGTGACAGCACGGCAGCCGCGAGTTGTGAGTGCGGAGTTTCTCGCCGGCGCGCGTTGGACGGACACTCATGAGCCATCCTAAGCAGGAGAAAACATCGGGGTCAGTGGCTCGGGTGGCGAGTGTGTTGCCCTATTCCTGTGTCGATGGTCCCGGTAATCGGATGGTGTTTTTTCTGCAAGGTTGCCAATTTCGTTGCCCAGGGTGCCACAACCCTGAAACCATTGAACGTGACAGCGCAAGCTCATTCGATATGTCTTTGGCCGAGGCAGTGACGGCGATTTATCAACAACGGCACTTTATTCGTGGAATTACCGTCAGTGGTGGTGAGGCCAGTCTGCAATGGCGCTTTGTCCGCGCGCTTTTTCGCGCGGTCAAACAGCACCCTGAATTAGCCCACCTTACATGCTTGATCGATACTAACGGCAGTGTGTCATGTCAGCGTTGGCAGGCGTTGTCATCCTACATGGACGGTGCCATGGTGGATATGAAAGCATGGGGTAATGACGCGCATAGAGCCTTGACCGGACATTCACCCCGCCGTGTGCGTGATAGCCTAATTTGGCTGGCGCAGCAGGGAAAATTGCAGGAAGTGCGGCTGTTACTGGTCCCCGGGTATACCGACTGGCAAGCTAACCTGTCGTCACTCTGCGCCTATTTATATAATTTGCAGCAAATGCAATTGACGCAGGGAAATGTGTTTTCCGTGCGTTTAAATGGTTTTCATCGAGCAGGCGTGAAGGGCAATGCCAGCAATTGGCTAGAGGCAACACAAGCGCATCTTGATATCATAAAAGTCGCCTTGCAAACGGCAGGACTGCAAACCGTGACCATGCCACCACCTGAATTACTGCTTGCAATGGGGGACCAGCGAGACGTCTGAATCAGCGAGATAGCTAAACGTGTGTCGTCGTGTTCATTAAGCGAACTCCATGACGTGACAAGGCCTCCGGATGAAGCGGAGGCCTTATTGAGATAGTTATGATCTGAGCTCGGGATCTTAAAAATGATAGCTCATGGTCACTTGTGCATCCCACTGATTAGCGCTATCTACGATTGGCGAATCAGCAATGTCACTGCCCAAACGGGTGTATTGCGTACTTTGGCTGATATCCCAGTTTTCGCCCATTGGCATCACAAGCTTGTATCCTAAGTTGTAAGTAAAGCTGTTATCGCCTTTATAAGCCGAACGTTGCATGGTCGCTTCACTGTCTTTTACACCAAAATAATGATCAACATAATCATCACTTAGCCAGTTCACACCCGCGAATGGAACAAAGTCGATTTTACCAAAGTGTGTGATATACATGTACTTCATGCCAGCGTTGAGACCGTCGTATTCGCCCGTGATATCGTGCCCTACAAATGTAGAAAGAACACCACCCATACCGGTATTGATATCCATATTAAAACCGCCATTGATCCCTGCATTACGATCTTTCATGCCAGCCAGGCTATCAGCGTCTTTGCTCTCGTAACCCTTTGATGCATGACCGATAAAAGCGTTGATATTCACACTGTCATCATTATTGCCGAAAAAACGGTAGTTAAGGCCATTTGTTAGATCAGCGTTGAAGTCTTCACCGCGATAGCCAAGGTTTAGGTTCAGATAGGTAGTGTCATCTTGGCTTTTGTAAAGATCACTTGTCGTGCTGATACCCACTTCAGCGACCGCTTGTCCTTCATGTGAGTAGATATTGCCGTTGCGGATATATGTGTCGCCCGCATAGGCTGCATTTGACGCGATCGCTGCGATAATAATAGCTAGTTTTTTCATGTGTTTTACCTTAAAAGTGTCTAACGCTCGGATTGGCAGTACTCTAAACGCAGCGATGCAATAAAAGTATCTTAAGTTGGTATGGAATTGTCTGGTGTTTGTAAACGAAATAATCGGTAGAAATTAGACTACAATTGAGGTAACCATAGGTAAGATAATCACGTTGTTATGAGTGAAAATGGAAGAAAAAATACATTTGTTTGTGGTTGAAGATGATCCGAAAATGCGCGAAATGCTGACAGACTACTTCGAGGCACAAAATTACACAGTAACGGCATTAGAGCAGGGGACGGGGGCGGCAGAACGCATTTTAGCGGATCAGCCTCATTTAGTCTTGCTGGATTTGATGCTGCCTGGCGATGATGGATTGACAATTTGTCGACAGATACGCAATGATTTTCACGGACTTATTATGATGTTAACCGCCAGTGATGACGACTTTGATCATGTCGCGGCACTGGAAATTGGCGCCGATGACTTTGTTAGTAAACCCATTAAACCAAGAGTACTGATGGCGCGAGTACGGATGTTATTGCGTCGTCAATCAGAAGTTACCCTGCCATCAACACCGTCAAGGCTGTTGCAATATGGTGGGCTTGTGCTTAATCAAGCGCGCCGACAGTGCCAGTTGGATGAACAAAGCATTACGTTAACGGAAAGTGAGTTTGACTTACTGTGGCAGCTCGCGTCACACCCCGATGCGGTTCAGTCTCGAGATACACTGACCAAAGCGCTACGGGGCATTGAATATGACGGTATCGACAGAACGGTAGACAATAAGATTGTTACACTGCGAAAAAAACTGATGGATGACGCGGCGAGCCCGCACCGTATTATCACGGTACGGGGGAAAGGTTACTTATTTGTTCCTGACACTTGGTAAGCTTGCTCTGACGTGACGACCCTTGTTTTGATCAACGCGTAGAGCGTAGGCGCATTTTCACCAAGGGTTTGTTTCCACGTCTCTGAGAGTTGGTCAAGTATGAGGCATAGCGCCAATCCCTTTTCATAAGACATTCTTCGTTCGAGTAAATGGTGATTGTTACTGCTAATGATCCAATTAAAATAGTCATTAAATGAGAGAACAGTGTCATTTGCGGCAGGAACAAACATTTCATCATAGTGTAGAAGAAAGGGTTTGAGCTCTACGTATGTTGCTGTTCCTTCCATTGTTTCACTGTTCGTCTCCGCGACGAGTTGGGGCCATTGCTGATAGCGTTTTTCTCTAATCGCAACCCAGTCTCGCAGCGTGCTTTTTAATACGTTTTTGTCTGATAAATTGTCTAACGCTTGGTCAAGTAGCGTCATTTCGCGCGCGAGTAGCTGATAGTGTTCATGATTATGTGGGTATTGTGCGATAAATTCATTACCATTTTGATCATAATTCCATCTTTTTTGGTGATACAGGTGGAATGCTTCATGAGACATAAATTGTGAAAACGCTGCACCTTTATTGTCATTAATGAGGAAAGACCCTTCAGAATAATAAAACACTAATGCGTCTTTACCCTCAATCATTGTGTTTGTGAAGTTCGCAATAAATCGCCATAACAGCGTGCTTAGATCATACCAGCGTGTGCTGTAGAGGTTGCTAATGTTCTGGTATGGCGAGGTATCGACTTTTTTTAGCCAAACGCTATCGTAGTTGTCCGGTTTATTGACGATAAATATTGTGCTGTATATATTC
>NZ_MUFH01000234.1:0-4891 GCF_001996115.1 Salinivibrio sp. MA427 | reverse complement strand
TCCCTATCGAGATAAGAGACAGTGCTAACGCTTTACTAACGGTATCTCTGGCTATTTCACGTTTATAGACGTAAATCGCTTCATCACGACGTAAAAATGCATATGTTGCCAAAACAAGTACTATAAAGGTGACGACTTTTATGCCACTAGCAGTACTTAGCGATCCTCCTCCAATAAACATTAGCACCAAGATAATGGCGGTGGTTGCATCCTCGAGCTGATCAATAGCCAATGTATTAAAGCCAGCAGTACGGGGTGTAACCGCTTGAAACCAAGATGCCAGCCACTTACCAGATTCACTCAAGGGAGCCAGTGTATTGGGGTTGTCGTATTCAATAAGATAAATGGAAATTAACGCTACACCATTAATTAAACATGTCCCTATGATCATCATTTTGCTGTACACCGTGAGCTTTGACCAACGCCGATGACGCCGCAAGTCGATCCATACGGTAAAGCCTAAGCCCCCGATAATAAAGAGCGCAGTAATGGTCAGATTGACTGTAATATCATCGACATATGGCATTAGGCTATCGGCGCTGAGGGCAAACCCTGCATTATTAAATGCACTAATGGTGTAAAAAAAGCCGTGGAATAAGCTGTCACTCCAACCTAGCTCGCCCTGCCAGCGCAGTGTGAGTATTGCCATCCCAATCACTTCAACCAGTAGCGCGAAAACAAGTACCGACTTAGCTGTCGAAGTAAGTGTTGATGCGTCTGTCTGATTGAAAGCCTCACGCGCGACAGTTCGCTGTAAGAAGCCAATTCGTCCGCCCAGCGCAATTAACGTCACAATGGCAAAGGTCATTAAACCCAGCCCACCACACTGGATAAGCAATGCAATCACCGTTTGGCCAAACATGGTGAATTGGGTACCTGTATCAACAACAACAAGCCCAGTCACTGTCACTGCTGAGGTTGCTGTAAATAGGCTTTGAATCCAAGAGATAGGCGCAGTCGTTGCGAAAGGTAATTTTAAAAGACATGTTCCTAATAGAATCAACAATGCAAAGCTACCACTTAGAATCAGCGGTGGTGCACCTAACAGTTTCTTACCCGCTTTCGGTTTACGCTCTACGGGGCTAATAGAGGGATGCCATAACACCATGTCACACTAACCTCGGGGCAATATATTTCAGTTCGGCTCGGGTTCCACACAAAAGTAATTGATCGGCTTTACGCAATTCAAAGCCTGTATCTAACCCTGTGATTACCTCTTGACCGCGCTTAACCAGCAATGGCGTGATGCTCGTCCGCGCATCGCCAAGTGCATGTGCAATTGTCCTATCATGAAGTTTGGGTTTTATCTCAATTTCTACAACGTACAAGCCATGACCAATGGCAAGATAATTATTAACCATTGGGTAGTTTAAAGACTGGGCAACACGTATGCCCATTTCTTCTTCAGGATGAATAATACGAGACACGCCTAGCTTAGAGACAATCGTATGGTGCGCTTTGGTACTGGCTTTAACCCAAATCTCTTTGACACCTAGGTTCTTTAACGCAAGCGTACACAAGAGACTGGATTGCATATCTTCTCCAATCGCGACAAGCACAGCATCACTGTTTGCTAAATCAAGTTCGCGTAGTGCATTTTCATCTGTAGAGTCACAAATAACCGCTTGGGTCAAATCTTCCACATATTGCTCAACCATTTTAGAATCTTTATCGACCCCGGTAACGGTATGACCAAGGTGAATAAGCTCTAGGCTCGCTGCGATACCAAAACGACCTAACCCAATGACAGTAAAATGTGCCATAGCATAATAACCTTATTATATTTTCCAAAAGTGCGGTAATAACATTGCTAAAACCGTAAAATATTCTAGACGACCAAGGATCATCGCCACATTAAGTAACCAAATTCCTATATCACTTACAGGCTGGAAATTGCTACCTACATCACCAAAACCAGGGCCTAATACATTAATACAAGCGACAACAGCAGTGAACGATGTCCAAAAATCAAGCCCAGTCATCATCATTAAAATAGTAAACACAACCGTGGTTAATACTACCAATGACATAAACGCCATAATGGCATTGGTAACATCAGACGACACGGCCTTATTTTGGTATCGAATTGGGATTACTGCACGCGGATGTGAAAGCTGTTGGATTTCACGACGTATCACTTTAAATGTGATGATATCTCGAATGATTTTATTACCACCTGCTGTTGAGCCAGAGCAGCCGCCAAGATAAGCACAGAAAACTAAAAACAATGCAGTTGCTGCCGGCCACGCACCTAAATCAGCAGCGCCGTAACCAGTACTGGTAATAAAAGACACGACATGGAAAAGTGCAAAGCTTACCGAGGATGCCAATGATGGGTAAGTTTCGGTTTTATAGAGATAGAGGCCTAACACACTCCCCAAAAAAAGAACAATGAGTACGAATATTCTGGCTTCTTCGTCTTGAATGTATAACTTCACGCCTCTTGCACCGCGCTGAAAAACACGAAAATGCAAACCAAAATTGATAGCGCCTAATAGCATAAAAATATTGGAAATCATTAAAATACTATGGCTTTCAAAGTACCACATGCTAGCGTCATGTGTTGAAAATCCGCCGGTAGAGACGGTCGTAAAGCTATGGCCTATGGCGTCAAAAAGAGACATGCCTGACACATAATAGGAAATAGCGCACAATATCGTAATAGATAAATAAACTCCCCATAGATAATGGGCGGTTTTTGTGATCCGAGGAGAAAGCTTGTCGTCTTTTATTGGCCCAGGTGTTTCTGCTTTAAGAAGACGCATTCCGCCAACATTGAGCATCGGCAAGACTGCTACAACAAAAATGACAACACCGAGCCCACCCATCCATTGTAGGAATTGACGATACATTAAAAAAGAAGGCGGCATTGCGTCTAGGCCTGATAAAATCGTAGCACCTGTTGTGGTTAATGCACTGATAGATTCAAACACCGCATCAGTAAAGTTAACACCGGTCACAGAATAAATGGGTAATGCACCGAGAATACCAGTAACAACCCAGGTCAAGGTTGCGAAAATAAGTGCTTCTCTAAATGCTACATTATCTAGTGTTTCTCTTCTGAAGAAGAATGAGATCAAAAACGAGACAAACAATATTGCGGTGGCTGGGCCAAAAAAAACTTTAGATATATGATCGTTAAATAAAAAAAGCGACAACAGACCAAAGACAAACTGGACAATGCCCATCCATAGAATGGGCATCGATAATAAACGAATGGTGCTTTTAGGGTTAATCATGGTCATCCTCGTTAACACAAAGGCGATAACCAATGCCAGGTTCCGTTTTTATTATATTGTGTTGACTCGCATCCTCACATATTTTTTTTCTTATCTGACTGACTAAAACACGAAGATAATGGTTGTCTTGCCTGTGTGTCTCACCCCAAATTGAGATGAGAAGATCATCTTGCTTTACTAAACAGCCGTTTCCTTCCATCAGTATTTTCATAAAATGAAACTCTTTCTTCGTTAACGAGACTAAACGAGAGTGATACCAAAATTGATGGCTTGACAAAGATAGACTTAACTCACCACACTGGATGAGGTCCTCGGTTTTCTTTGAAGGCGCGATTAAATCTCTAACGAGTACTTTTATTCTTACAATGAGCTCTTTCACGCCAAATGGCTTGCTTATATAATCATTTGCACCGGCTTCGAGTAACGTAATTTTCTCTTCTTCCTGATCGCGCGCGGTGAGAATAATAACCGGTGTTGTATGTCCTTTTTTTCGAATGTGATTGAGTAAAGAAATACCTTCGCCGTCGGGTAAGCCTAAATCTAATATAATCACATCGGGGGACTGATTCTGAATAACACTTAATGCGCCATCTAATGAATATGCGCCGAGATAATCAAATCCTTCTGCATTCAGTGATATTCGAACAAATGTATGGATTTGTTTTTCATCATCAACCAATAATACGCGGTATGCCATAATTACTTCCCACCATCAACAGGCAAACGAATTCTCATTAAACAGCCTATTTCTGAGTGTGCTAACTCAATCCTGCCTTGATGTGCCCGTATAACTCCATTAGCCACCGCCAGCCCCAGACCTGATCCACTGTCGCTTTTTTTATTCTCGTGTGTTGTATAAAAAAGATCAAATATCTTATGNTGTATATGTTGTTTGACTGACGATATACATGAATAGTCACAATGGTGTTTGCCGGAGAATATCTTAAGGCGTTGTCAATAATATTAAAAATGGCTTGTTCTATGAGTGCACGGCTGACCGACACAGTAGGAGATTCAATGCTGATAATTTTTACTCGTTCAGGCTCATGACACCGAGAGACAGAAACATTGATAACATCGATGATGTTTTCAGCGTTTTTATTGATCACTAAACTACCGTGTTGCAACTTAGTGGCTTGCAGCAAGTTCTCTATGTAGTGATGTAGGCGGTGGCTTTCTTGCGTCGCGCTATCGAGTAGTTCATTCCTTTCTGTATGCGATAGTTTATTCATATACGCTTGCAACGTTGTCAAGGTACCAATAATTGTCGCTAGCGGGGTACGTAAATCGTGTGAAACGGAGAGTAAGATGCTATTTCTTAAGCGGGTTTGCTCTAATTCATCACGTTGTTGGCGATAAAAGTGTGCTATGTAACTYGTCACGCCAGCGACCAACATAAATACCACCAAATTAATGACGTCAGTGACGTCGCTCATTTGTAAAGAAAAGCGCGGGGCGGTGAAAAGAAAATTAAAGCTAAGTGCTGCCACTAAAGATATCGGCACAGCCAGAGAGGGGCCGGATTGCAGAGCAACAATTGCAACAGAAAGTTGTAGTAGTAGTAACACTGCAATTGTTACAGGAATAAAAGTGTTCAGTATCCAGCATAGCAATAGTGTAGTACCAAGTAAGCTAAAGGAGGCACACACAGG
>NZ_MUFH01000233.1:0-4184 GCF_001996115.1 Salinivibrio sp. MA427 | reverse complement strand
ACTAGTGCTTACTTTGGCGTCATGCTATTCCTACTAGCATCAACAAGGAGGAACCATTATGACATCCACACTGCAAAAACCTGTAAAAACCATTAACCCATTAGGGACAGATGGGTTTGAATTTGTGGAATATACCGCCCCCGATCAAGCCGGTATTGATGCGTTGAAAAGTCTATTCTCATTGATGGGTTTTGCTGAAATTGCCAAGCACAAACACAAGCATGTTTGGCTGTATCGCCAAGGCGATACCAACTTTATTGTTAATGGCGAACCCGAGTCTCAGGCACAAAGCTTTGCAGAGCACCATGGCGCGAGCGTGAATGCGATGGCATTCCGTGTTCAAGATGCTGTTCATGCAATTGCTTACGCGGCAAAACAAGGTGCCAAAGTGGTTGAGCCCAATATCGGTCCGATGGAGCTTAGCATCCCGGCGGTATATGGCATTGGCGACTCGTTACTCTACTTTGTTGATCGTTACGGTGATCAGAGTATTTACGAGGTTGATTTCGACTTCTATCCTGATTGGCAAGCGCGCCTTAAAGAAGCCGATGCAGGATTGAAGGTTATCGATCACCTGACGCACAATGTCGATATTGGCAACATGGATGTATGGGCTGATTTCTATGATCGTATCGCCAATTTCAAAGAGATCCGCTTTTTCGACATCGAAGGCAAAAAAACAGGGCTAAAAYCTCGTGCATTGACTGCTCCGTGCGGAAAAATCCGTATCCCGATTAACGAATCCAGTGATGATAAGTCACAAATTGCCGAGTACCTAAAAGCGTACAATGGTGAGGGTATTCAGCACATTGCAATGACGACAGAGAATATCTATCAAACAGTACGCACGCTGCGAGATCGGGGAATGGCGTTTATGGATACGCCAGAGACCTATTATGAGCAAGTGAATCAGCGTGTTAGCGGTCACGAAGAAAATATTGATGAGCTCCGTGATACTCGTGTTCTGATTGATGGTGACGCGGATACTGGCATCTTGCTACAGATTTTTACCAATACAGTTATTGGTCCTGTTTTCTTTGAAATTATCCAGCGTAAAGGTAATCAAGGCTTTGGTGAGGGTAACTTTAAGGCTCTGTTCGAATCGATTGAGCTTGATCAAATACGTCGCGGCGTGTTGGATTGATCGCTCAGAAAATAAAACCCTTCGCGCTCTTTAACCGGAGCGCTTTTTTGTCTACCTTTCCTTGTATCTAGCCGGATATTTTTCGCCCCAACGACGAACGGGCTCTATGCTTATAGGGCAAGCTCTTCTATTAAATAGGTGATTATGAAAGCAGGCAAAGCCATTTTACGCCATTCCTTATCAGTATCGTTGATGACGAAGCTGGCGCTATGCTGGGTAATACTCATCGCCTTATTCGCATCACTATTACTTTTTGCCGATTATCAATCCCATAAATCACAGGTCCAGCGCGTGTTACAAGATGTTGGCAGCCGTGATGTCCGCACCATGACTGATCACCTATGGCGAGTAGAAACACAAGCATTTGAACAACAAATTGAACAACTTATTGCACAACCAGAAATCGATTACATACACGTTTATGATGCTGACAGCACACAAATTGAACGTGGTGTAGAGCCAACTCAACAATCGATCCAGATGAGTTGGCCATTAATTGCCAAAAAAGAAGGCAATGAATATGTACTTGGCCAGCTTGATGTGGCCTCGAACTATACCGCATTACGTGCTTATCTAGGAGAGAGTGCGAAGTGGGCGTTTTTAGGTTGGTTGGGGGTTTCAGGGCTGGGCGTGATAGCGTCAATGTGGATAGTGCAACGGTATCTCACCGCACCATTATCGGCTCTGCACCAACAGGTGAATCAATGGGACAACGGCTTACCAAATCAAATCAGTGTCCCACCAGAATGTCGCGGTTGGTGGGGGTTTGAGGCGCGCTACAATGCTATGGTCACTCAATTTCGCCAAACGCTATCGCGGGTTGAGAACGAGAAGCTGGATGCCGAAAAGGCTAGCCACAAAAAAAGCGAGTTTCTGGCTAACATGAGCCATGAAATCCGTACGCCAATGAACGGCATTATCGGGATGGCATCGCTGCTGAAAAGTACGCGTTTGAATGATGAACAACAAGAGTTCGTTGAAATGCTAGAAACCTCCTCGATGTCGTTACTGGATGTGATTAACGATATCTTGGACTTCTCTAAAATAGAGGCAGGTAAGTTAGAGTTAGAACCATTAGAGCTCAATGTATTTGAGTTGGGTAAAGATCTGGAAAACTTGTTCACGCTGAGAGCTAAAGAGAAACACTTACAGTTTGGCTGTGAGATTGATCCAGAGATATCGCCCTTGCTAATTGGTGACACACCGCGATTACGCCAAGTGATGATCAACCTAGTCGGGAATGCGATTAAATTCACTGAACAAGGCGACGTCGCCGTTTCGATTACCAAAGTTCTTGATGAGGGAAACGCTTGTGTACTTCGTTTTCAAGTGAAAGATACTGGACCTGGTGTCCCGATTGAAGCGCAAAATCGTATCTTTGGTAAGTTTGAGCAAGGCGACGCTTCAGCAGCAACCGCAGGTGGTACTGGGTTAGGCCTCGCGATTTCTCAGCAAATTGTCAACCTGATGGGGGGGCGAATCACCCTAGAAAGTGAAGTGGATGTGGGCAGCCTATTCTCGTTCTCGGCGCGCTTTGAATGTGCAGATGTGCCGCTTGCGACGCCCGTAGAGGCGTATTTATTCGCGGGCGCGCCAATGCTGCTGGTTGATGACAGTCGTCTTAATATGCGGATTACAACCGCGCAACTGAGTAATCTCGGCTGTCAAGTGACCTGTTGTATGCATCCCGATGATGCGTTGCCGCTTATTAAAGAACGGCTTGATAGCCAATCTCCATTTAAAGTCGTTTTGCTTGATAAGATCATGCCCAAAATGGATGGCTTTAGTCTCGCCGAGCAAATTGTCACTGAATTGGGTGAGAGAAGCCCAGCCATTATCATGCTGACGGCTGCGCCCGATGTGATTGATAGACCGCGCATCGAGCGATCAGGCATTGAAGGTTATCTTGGACGCCCTTATCAATTTAATGATTTAAAAGCTAATTTAGTTCGGATCCTTCAACAAAGACAGCCCACGCTGGGTATTGTGCGTTCAACAGGAAAGGGGACATCACTGGCAGGGCTACATGTTCTCGTGGTTGAGGATTCCAAAGTTAATCAACGCGTTACAGAAGCTATGCTGACGCAGTTAGGCATCAATGTGCGATCAGCGGATAACGGCGAGCAAGCGTTAGCTCTTTGGAGCAGTAAGCCTTTTGACGCCATTTTCATGGACTGCCAAATGCCGGTCATGGACGGCTATGAGGCGGCAGCACTGATCAGGCGTAAAGCGTCTCGCACGGACCGAATCCCCATTATTGCATTAACTGCCAACGCAACAGCAGAAGATAAAGAAGCATGCTTAGCGGCTGGCATGGATGACTATATTGCTAAGCCTGTTCGACAACACGAACTAGCGACCATGCTAAGAAAGCATACTTTTACCACAGACACACAACTATTGACCAAAGAGTAAGCGAAATAGTCAGCGCTGTTACGCAAGTGTGATCTTAGTTACAAACATATCATAAAATACGAAGGATTCTTGGTGTGGTCTAACCTCTTTTCGTTAGGGTTCTAATCTTTGGGTGGGCTTGGCCCCAAACATAATTAGAAAGCAAAACGCAAAGAGGAAATATGAACAGAAAAAAACTGTTTTCAGGGGCAGCGGCTTTATTGCTGAGTGTCAGCGCTCATGCTGGCGAACTTAATGTGATGGCTTATAACATCATGCAGTTGAGCAACCTACAAGATTGGGGTCAAGCAGAACGAGCGGCTCGTTTACCGACTGCGATTGCCGACATGGATACCCAGCCCGACATCATTTTGGTTAGCGAAGCCTTCAACGCTGAAGCAGAGCAAGCAATGAACCAACTTGCCAACCTATATCCTTACCAAACGCCCAATGTGGGGCAAGATTGCAGTGGTGAGGGTTGGGATGCATTAACAGGAGATTGCTCTAACTCTCCTTTCGTCGTCCGGGGTGGCGTCACCATTATTTCCAAGTATCCGATTTTGACCCAGCAAGCGCACATTTATAATAACAGTTTACGGGGCAGCTGGGACTATCAAGCAAATAAGGGGTTTGCGTACGCTAAGAT
>NZ_MUFH01000232.1:0-4215 GCF_001996115.1 Salinivibrio sp. MA427 | reverse complement strand
CCCAGTATCAGTGCGCATTATGTATGTTATGTTAAATATAGTATTGGATAAGGTTTCTATGTGGGGTCATGCTATCGCGCACTGCTCTTTTTGGTTGCCATTGAACGTAATTAGCTATTTACCATAAAATAGCTAATTACTACTTCCTTTAATCGTCATTATTCCAACACGTTTGGTCTAATTCGATTCAACTCAGCGGTAATTAGTGATCAGAAAGCGTTAACGGCTGATGCGTGTAAAGCACCGCACTCAGACTCGCTGCTCGCACTGGCTTAGTGACAAAGTCGTTCATGCCAGCCCGAACACAGCGTTGCTTGTCCTCGTCCATGGCATTGGCAGTTAAAGCAATAATCGGCTGCTTAAAGCCAGATGCGCGTAACGCTTTTGTCGCGGCAATGCCATCCATGACTGGCATCGACATATCCATTAAAACAATATCAAATTCAGTCTGCTTTACATGCTCTAGCGCTTCTTCGCCGTTTGATGCAAGCACCACAGTGTGGCCTTGCTTTTCTAACATCAAACGCACAACCATCTGATTGGCGCGGCTATCTTCAGCGACTAAAATCACCATAGGTTGCACATTGCCTGCCGGTATCGCCGGCGTTGGCTGATGTTTTTCGGCATCTTGTGGGGTCGCAACAATAGGCAAGCGAACACAAAAGTCTGTGCCCTGGCCAAGCTCACTGTCTACATCGATACGTCCACCCATCATCTCAACCAGTTTTTTACAGATGGATAAACCAAGGCCTGTTMCACCAAACCGACGAGTAATGCTGCCGTCTGCTTGGGTAAAGGGATCGAAAATGCGTCCAATCTGGCTTTCATCAATGCCAATTCCCGTGTCTTTTACCCTCAGGATCAGTACATCACCATCCGTGTTAAGTGACACTGTCACACCGCCTTGGTCGGTGAACTTTAACGCGTTGGCTATTAGGTTAAGTAAAATCTGAGTAAAGCGATTCTCATCCATATAAAGCGTATCAGGAACAGAGGGAGACACTGATGCGGATAAATGGATACGTTTTTTATCGGCACGATCAATGAGCTGTTGATAAACGTTAGTGACACAGTCACTTGGCTTCATCAAAGAGGGAGAGAGGGAAAAGCGATTTGACTCAATTTTAGATAAATCAAGCACATCACTGATCAATGTCAATAGCAGTTGAGCGGATTTATCCATCTGCCCTACCCACTCTTTTTGCTCTAAGGTTAGCCGCGAATGTTGTAGTGCATCAATCAAGCCCAATACCGCATTTAGCGGCGTCCGTATTTCGTGGCTCATTACAGCAAGAAACTGTGATTTAGCATTATTGGCCAGTTCAGCCTGACGACGCGCTTGTTGCAGCTCGACAACGCGACGTTTGGTGGCGGTAATATCTTTGGCGGTGCCGCGATAGCCTGACAATTGCCCTTTTTTATTGTAGCAAGGTCGGCCAGAGAGGCTTACCCAGTAGTCATGCGCACGAGATGCAATATGCCACTCAATGTCACTAAAAGATTCTTCGCGGGATATAAGCTGTTCAAGCCGTGCTTTTAGTTTTTTATCTGATTTTATTTTCGCCAGCAATGCCTCGGCATCAATATGGATATCTGTATTAGGCGAAGATAGATACGTGAGCTGAAACGCATTATCAAGCTCCCAAAACCAGTCACTTGCTGTTTGTGCAAAATCCTGGAAGCGTTGACGACTAGCATTAAGCTCCTGGGTTCGGCTACTGACAAGCGCATGCAAACGGTGTCGATAGTCGATATCCATAATGGTCCGCTCGATCAATGGACGAAATCGATCGACGACCTGCTGAGCTTCGTTATTGAACGAATCACGACGATGTGAAAATAAAATCAGCATGACTTCGCTGTCATTGACCGTTAAGCCGCTGATCAGTGCTGTACCTTGAAGATAACTGGCATATTGATGGGTTAAGCAGTGAAGCTCTTTGATCATGCCTGGCTTATAAATGGCAACCGTCTCTCCTTTTACACAACGGTGAAACACGTCCCCTGTTTGCCACGTTACCGTTTCTAGCAATCGCTCCGTAGACACTAAACAGCGAAACGCATCTTCCGTTTCACGATTACGACTCAGCGCGACCGCACTATCAAAATTCACATAGCGATGAATAACGTCGAGCAATGACGCAAAGATATCTGTCTTCGATGTGGCTTCTGTCATAGCAGAAATGGCAGACAGAATTGCATCGTTCTCTTCTCTTAACCGTTTTTCTCTGGCCTCAACGCGGCTGAGTTCAAATAAGGTTTCTTGCAACGATTCAGAGTCTGAACGTTCAGAAGCCGATAAGCGTTTCGACATCTTGATTAATCCTTATGAAATAGCACAGCCGAGATCATTAAGTTACCGTGAGATAACTCTCCCCCTTTAAAGAGACCTTGCTCGCCAAACGTAAAGGGGCATACAAAAGGAGCGTTATACAAGGCCGTATTGATATTCTCAGCCACTTGGTCAAGGCGATCTTTTACATGCAACATGCATCCAGCGCAGTAGATCGCTAATCCACCCAGAGGCTCAGGCTGACACAGTGCATGATCATTTGCTGACTCCACCACTCGACTGGCTCGCGAAATGAGCCCCTCGCTGGTTCCCGACATAAAATAGATAGTTTGGCCAACCTCAAGCTGAGAAAATAACTCCATATGACCTTGCGCATTAATAAATGTCGGATGCGACAATGTGTAGTATGGCAAACCATGTATTGTGCCGGTTTGAGTGCCTAGCGGATAAAGCGTGGATTGAGAGAAAAGCGAATCTGTAGGATCAAGAGTCAATCCAGTTTCTGACTCGTACCAGCGTTTATACACTTCGGCAGCAGGTTGATGATTTAAGCTCACCAATGCGCGACCACGCACATCCGTCACCGTCGCATGCCTTTGAGTCGGCGCATAGCCAGAATGGAACGAGTAACTGACCCGAGCTGAGGGATAAAAAACGCTGATCGCGATGCCGGACGTTGCTGTTTCCTTGTGATCGAAAATAGCCCAGTTTCCACCAACTGTTTCTGCCGCTGCCGAACCACCGATGACGGGAACAGATACGCCTAGCTCTTCTCGGATTGCCGATAAGGTTGCCTCTTCTTCACCAGGCGTGCTGTGCAACGCAATCAATTTGGGTAACTCGCCGCATCGCCCACTTTCTTCAATCGCTTGAGTCAGTGCCATACGCGCCGAGTCGCGCACATGGCGGTGTGCTTGATGGGAGACCAAGGCTGAGCCATAACTCCCTTTATCATCACTGCATGCCCAGATAGCTGCCGCAGGACCGCTGGTACATCCATTTTGGGTCATCACGCCGTAACACGTAGAACAGCCGATGAGTGGTACGCCCGGAAAAAGACGATATAAGGTACGTTGAAGCGCTTGAACGTCATAATGCTCAGTAAAGTAGATCATCAAAAGCTTAGGCGTACTGATACGCGTTTTGATGGTGCGCGCCAATGCATAGGCGGCTTGTACTGCGTCATCAGCTTGAGTTCGTGCCGTTGCTATCTTCATGTCACCGTTACGTTGATAGGAATATGAGTGTATGACAGTGCTAATGATACATGTATCAAGCGATCAATTCATTGTTCTCGGTGGCTGAAATAGATTCTAAACTGACGTATCCTATGCGCCTTTATATCAATTGAGCGTTGAACATGGATTGTCGACCCGTTGCGCTATTGGGTGGCGCGAGCACTTTAGGCGCCACGATTGCTTATCAACTTGCCGCTCAAGGCTATACCCCCATTATTATCGATCACAATCAGGCCTCTGCACTTGATATCGTTGCTCATGAACCTAGAGTTCGATTTAAATCAGTTCCGGCGCTTACCGTCGACGCTCTTACCGCTGCCTTATCGCAAAGTGTATCTCAACTTGCACCGCTAACTGGCGTAGTTCAGGTTGCCAAAGACGGTGAACGGTACATGCGACTGTTGGGGTATCCAGTTTTAGATCAATTTTGTCAGGCTGACGCGGCTTGTGTCATGATTTATCCACATGGGGGGCTAATAAAGCCCCGTCTCGATGACATACCGGACACAAACTTCTTGCAACGGATTAACAGTGTCACTTTCTGGTTGGATCACAATTTTAACAGTGGTGATGAAACATTATCAGTGCGTGAAAAGTGCGAAGTTTTATCGCCACTGGTTTGCTTTCTTTTAGGGAAAGAATCAAAAAGCATTAATAATCAAGTCTTTAGCGTTAGACTGTAAC
>NZ_MUFH01000231.1:0-4304 GCF_001996115.1 Salinivibrio sp. MA427 | reverse complement strand
ACTGTGGCGTCGTCTCCCTCACCTTGCCAATTCGTTAAAATATTAAAGCGCCGCGCGCGAGGGTTTTCTTTTAATGAATGAATGATGGCTTTGGCGGTCGCCAGTCCAGGTGCCGTGACCGATGGGGAATGCATGATCAAAACCGCGTCGGCCTCATCACTGTTTAACATGATATCTATTGCCGCTTGGTAACGCTGCGTGTCAGCATCTCCGACCAGATCAATGGGGTTCGTATGCGACCAGCTTGCAGGCAAGACCTGATTTAGGGCGTCAAGCGTTGAGTCACTCAAGGTCGCTAGCTTACCCCCAGCATCCATCAGCGTGTCAACCGCCATCACAGCCGGCCCACCGCCGTTAGTGATAATCGCGAGCCGTTCTCCACGTAAAGGAACGGAGTGAGACAGCGTCTCGACCGCGGCAAATAACTCGTGCGTGTTGTTCACACGTAACATCCCAGAGCGACGAATTGCAGCATCGTAAGCGGCATCTAACCCTGTACTGGTCTGACTAAGTTGCTCAAGAGCAACAGATCCACCGCGGGTACGACCACTTTTCAATACGAGAATACGACGATTCCGGGCGGCTGCTCGCGCAGCGGAGATAAAGCGTCGTGCATCACGAATTGAATCGACGTAGAGCAAAATCGCGTCGGTTTTACTGTCGCGACACAAAAAGTCGAGTAATTCGGGGAAATCAATATCACAGGCTTCGCCCAATGAGATAAAGGTTGAAAAGCCAATACGTTTATTTCGCGCCCAGTCCAAAATAGTGGTACAGACGGCGGCTGATTGAGAGACAAAAGCAATGTTTCCTTTGTTGGCCGGCACAGGTGCAAAGGATGCGTTAAGGTTAAGCCATGGTAAAATCATGCCCAAACTATTGGGGCCAAGCACGCGCATGGTGTATCTCTGTGCCACCCGTTGCATTATCGCGTACTGACTTGTGCCGAGTGAGTCGAGCTGGCCGCGCATCCCGGCTGCGAGCACAATGACGAGCTTAACGCCTCTTTCTCCCAATTGTTCGATAAGCGCTGGCGTCGCTTCACCACGGGTACAGAGAACGGCTAAGTCGGGAACAAGTGGCAGGTCCGCAATCGTTTTATACGCCAAAATGCCGGCAACCGCTTGATACTTAGGTGTGACAGGCATGATAGGGCCTTGAAATCCACCGGATTGTAAGTTGCGGGTGATAACGTAGCCTGCGCGCCCGCTGCGGTCGGACGCACCTATAACCGCAATAGATTTAGGCTTGAGGAGTTGATCGATGCCGGCCATAGTTTCCTCCGAAAAAGCGTCGCCCAGCGTCATCAACGGTGGGCACATCAATTGGTTAAGCTCTGAAGCCAGTCTATCGGTTCAGCGTTGAAATCAACGGTCTTTTTTAACGCAATGTGATCTGGGTGTGGCAGAAACTGGCTGTTACGATACACTCAAGCACGTCGTTTAACGTTCTATCTGTGAGCTATCACCGGAAACCTTATGTAACAGGTTAACTTTTGGTTGAATGGCTATTGGGTCGGGGGCACAATGAAACAAATTTGGATAACTGACAGAATCACAATGAAAAAACTGGGCTTACTTGCAGTTGCGCTGCTGCTATCAGGATGCAGTGGTGGTGGTGTGACCACTGAAATTTATAGTCAGACCATTGAGTCAACCGATACGCGCGAGACTGTGAAAACCTCGGCACCACAACCGAAAGAGCAATCTGCATCGAAAGAACGATCTGTATCGAAAGAGCAATCCGCTTGGAAAGAGGAAGCGTCGCCAGCGCCGAAAAAACAAACCGTAAAAGCATCAAGTCAGGGCCCAGGGTATACCATTCAAATTGTGGCACTTAGCCATGATCGCGGGTTTACTGATTACGCCAAACGGCTTCCAAGTAACGAGCCACTTTGGAGCAACAAGAAAATGGTAGACGGCTTACCTTGGTATACCTTGTTGTATGGTGAATATTCATCACGAGATGCAGCAAAGCGTGCCATTAAGGCTTTACCGCAAACCATTCAGCAGTATGGTCCTTTTGTTCGTGACATCGCAGACATTAAGCGTTCATCAACGCCTGAGATGACACGCGTTAACTAGTCGAATCTCCGCGCCTGTTAATATAGAAGCTGGCTCTTGGGTCAGCTTTGAACAAACCCGCAGCAATCAAACACCAAAATACCAACAAATACGCGTCGATAGGTGAAAGCAACGTCGCATTTGACTACTATGGCGGTATATTCAGGTAACGTGTTAATGCACGTGGTGAGAGAAAATAATGACGAAACTAAACCTGCTTTTACTGTGCGGTGGCGGTGGTGCGGAGCACGATATCTCGCTCGTTTCTGCGCAGTATATTGAATCACAGCTAGCGAAGCTCCCTCGAGTCAATGTCCAAAAAGTCGAAATCACCCAAGAAGGATGGCATCTTGACGATGGTATGCGCTGTCACCTTGATACTGATGGCATGCTTTGTAGCAAGGTTGAGCATAGGCAAATTCATTATGTGATCCCTTGCTTCCATGGTTTTCCCGGCGAGACGGGGGATATTCAGTCACTACTCGAGATCACCGGCCTGCCTTACCTAGGATGCGGCCCGGAAGGTAGCCAAATTTGCTTTAATAAAATTACCTCGAAGTTGTGGTTTGATGCCCTCGGCATTCCGAACACACCCTACGTGTTTATCACCGATCAAAGTGACCAAAACATGGCACGTGCGTCTGCCTTTTTTGCTGAGCATCAAGGCGTTTTCGTCAAAGCGGCCAGTCAAGGATCCAGTGTAGGCTGCTATCGTGTTACTGAAGAAGAGCAGCTCTCAACATGCATTGCAGATGCGTTTACGTTTTCTGACCAAGTATTGATCGAAAAAGCGATTCAACCGCGTGAATTAGAGGTGGCCGCGTTTCAGGTTGGCGACGAAATTATTGTCACCAAGCCGGGTGAAATACGCTGTCCAGAGGGGAGTTTTTATACCTTTGAAGAGAAATACAGCGAAGGGAGTTCGAGCAATACACAGATTGAAGCACTCGACCTTAGCGAGGAACAAGTTGCCTGTATTCGCGACTATGCCCATCAAGCGTTTAAGCAACTGCGATTAAAGGACATGTCGCGCATTGACTTTTTCTTGACTGAGAACGGTACGGTACTCGTCAACGAAATTAATACCTTTCCAGGTATGACGCCCATTTCCATGTTCCCTAAATTGGTCGAACATCATGGGTTAGCATTTGATGAATATCTCGCATCACGTATCACCCATGCAACGGGACGGCGAGTAAGCTAGTTATTCCGTCAGCTTCTTATGTCGGTATCGCGCTTTAGCTTGTTCACTTGCTATCGTGTTACCGACATATTGCGCCGGCATTGCGGGGCTTTTCCAGCGGCCAAGATGCTGGATTTGTTTTATTGTCATTCCTTTATTGGCAAGTGCACGGCTTGCACCGACGCGAGGCGATTGCCCAGAAAAAGTAACGGATTCACCCAGCAAGCGACTCGCGCGTCGAAAGACCCGATAAATCGATGACGGGTCTAATGCGGTCTCACCTAAATGGCCATGTTTGTTGATTCGACGAAGTAGGGGGCCATGATTCATTCCTGTTTTATCCAACCACTGGGCGACTAACATCGCTGTTTGCTCACTCAATGCTACCCGTTGATCTCTAACTATTATGAACGTTTGGGTGCCTTGAGTAATCAGATCGTCTGTGGTCAGTGCGGCAAGTTCACTGCGTTTAAGCAATCCTTCATAAGAAAGTGACCATACAAGCCGATCTCTCAGATCTTGCAGTCTTTGCGAACTGGCGAGTTGTTCATTGAGTTGTATCATGTGCTGAGCGTGAAAGGGGGTGGCTTCTTTACTTTCCGGTAACTTTGCCTGAAGTAATCGAGCCATGGCGTATTTTACTTCGCGATGTTTACTGGGATCACGCTGTTGATGTAGTCGATGTACTAAACCGACGGTGACCACGACACGACGAATCGCCGATATTTTACGGTGTTGAGCCGCAAGCTCGGCAAAGCGACGCAAAGTCGTTATCGCACATGGCACGGCTGTGACCCCTTGGCCGTGACAAAAATCAGCAAATACGTGCCAGTCATTACGGTAACTGAGTAATGAATTACGACTGTAAGCGCCTTGTGTTAATAATTCCCACTCATCCAAACTGACTACGCCTTGATTGAAAAGGGCCAAGCTATCGGGAATATGCTTTGGTTCAAGCGGTAAAATCTTTTTCATAATGCACTATAACTTTATATGTTTGTTATCAGTCTAACACACTACAATGAAAAATATTAGACTTATGTCCCATTACACTAGAC
>NZ_MUFH01000230.1:0-4305 GCF_001996115.1 Salinivibrio sp. MA427 | reverse complement strand
CGCTGACCCAATGCCTCTAGAGAAACCAAAAAAGGTTGCTGAGAATGACTGGCATTGTCCAATGCCATTTTCGCGATGCTATCAGCCACATCGCCAATACGCTCTAGATCCGTGATGGTTTTAATGATTGCCATCACCAGGCGCAGATCGCTTGCCGTCGGTTGGCGCTTAGCAATAATCCGTGTGCAGGCCTCGTCAATGGCGACTTCCATGCCATTGACTTTGTGATCTTCACGAATCACATGGCGCGCTAGCTCTTCATCTTGATTGTGCATGGCACGAAGAGCATCGGTGAGCTGACGCTCCACCAGCCCCCCCATCGCTAGGACGTGAGTGCGAATCGCTTCTAATTCAGCATTAAATTGGCCAGAAATATGGCGGCTAATATTGTAATTATCCAAGGCCTGCTCCTTATCCGTAGCGACCGGTGATGTAATCTTCCGTCTGTTTATTTTTTGGTGTGGTAAACAAGGTGTCAGTATCCGCGTACTCTACCAAGCGGCCCATATTAATAAAGGCAGTTTGGTCTGACACCCGTGCCGCCTGCTGCATATTATGGGTAACAATCACCACTGTGTATTGTTTTTTAAGATCGTTGATCAACTCTTCAATCGTCAGTGTTGAGATAGGATCCAGCGCCGAAGAGGGCTCATCCAGCAATAACACTTCTGGCTCAATCGCGATTGCTCGGGCGATCACCAACCGCTGCTGCTGTCCACTTGAAAGACCAAACGCATTATCGTTAAGACGATCTTTTACCTCACCCCACAGCGCCGCACCTCGCAGTGAACGCTCCACCGCATCATCTAAGGTTCGGGGATCATGAATGCCTTGCAGCCGCAATCCAAAAACGACATTTTCATAAACGGATTTCGGAAACGGATTAGGACGCTGAAATACCATACCGACTTGACGGCGTAACGCAGGCACATCAACTTCGCGGTGATAGATGTTTTGCCCATGTAAGGTGACTTCGCCCCGCACGCGACACCCATCCACCAAATCATTCATGCGGTTAATGCAACGCAGTAAGGTCGACTTCCCACATCCAGAAGGACCAATAAACGCTGTGACCTTGCCCTTCGGGATACGCATACTGATATCAAACAGTGCTTGAGTCGCCCCGTAATAAAGATTCAAATCCCGAATAGCTAACGCCGTTTGCTCGTTCGGTAAGTTTCCCAAATCTAAGCTCGGCGTGGCACCTATAGGCGGGTTTATCGAAAACATCGAGCAGGATCCTTATCGTTACAGTTCTAATGCGCGATATTTTTCACGCAAATAATGACGGATACCGATCGCGGATAAGTTCAGTGCCACGATCACAGACACGAGTAAAAACGACGTCGCATACACCAAAGGTCGCGCGGTCTCGATATGCGCACTTTGAAAGCCCACATCATAAATATGGTAGCCGAGATGCATAAACTTCCGTTCTAAGTGTAAAAAAGGAAAGTTGCCATCAACCGGCAGAGAAGGTGCCACTTTCACCACCCCAACCAACATTAAAGGCGCCACTTCACCGGCGGCACGGGCAACCGCTAAAATTAACCCCGTCATCATCGCCGGGCTTGCCATCGGTAAGACGACTCGCCATAGCATTTCAGATTGGGTCGCGCCCAAGGCAAAGGCACCATGACGGACGCTTGTAGGAATACGCGCTAGCCCTTCTTCTGTTGAGACTATCACGACCGGTAAGGTTAAGATCGCCAACGTTAACGCTGACCACAGAATGCCCGGCGTACCAAACACCGGCGCGGGTTGCGCCGCTTGATAAAATATATCGTCAATGGTGCCACCAATGAAGTAGACAAAAAAGCCTAAACCAAACACACCATAAACAATGGATGGCACCCCAGCGAGGTTAACTACCGCAATCCGAATCAACCGAGTGAACGCCGTTTTAGGCGCATATTCATGCAGATAAATCGCCGCGACCACGCCCAAAGGGGTAACAATCACTGCCATTAATAAGACCAGAAAAACGGTGCCAAAAATCGCCGGAAAAACCCCACCTGCGGCATTACTGTCACGCGGTGATTCAGATAGAAAAGCCGCCACTTGGTGCCCCCAAAATGTCAGCTTATCGACGCCGCTCATCGCATTGGGGTACCAAATATTTAGCACATTCTCGAGCGGTAATGCGACCTCATCACCATGGCTATCTTCGACAACCAATTGTCCTGTTTTTTGTTTATCCCGCAGCTGTGCGAGCTTTTGCTCCAGTTGTTGATACTGAGTGAGCAACTGCGTGCGGCGGGATGCAATCTGCGATTGGGCGCGCTTGTCCAACGTCCCCTCAAGTTCGCGAGATTTTTCCTCTAATCGCAACTGTTCGAGCTGATAGTTCACCCCTGCCAGATGGACTTGTTCAATTTTATTGATCGCATCACGACGTGCCGCCAAATCCGCCAGTTGCTGACGCAGCGCAGAAATCACTAATCCATGACGTGTACCGCTTTGATCAATATACGCTGTTGGCTTGCCATAAAAGACACCGTTCTCGCTGCGCTCAATCATCGCCATCTCAATCGGCGTGTGTTGGCTTTTTATCTGAAACGCAAGTAACTGACGAAAGTCGAGCCCTTCTCGTTCACGGTTGCCAATTTTAACCACCAAGCGCTGATACGCGGATTGCCGGTATGCGGGTAAGCGAACACCGGCGTCGATAAGCTGAGTCGCATCAACCTCATCGGTTCGATAAATCTGGCCAACGACAGTTTCTACGCCCTGTTCCGTCTGTAACTCAAAACTGRTCACCGGTGTGGGCCAAAAATAGCCTAAGCCACGAACACCGAGCAAGAGTAAGACACCGAGAATGGCAATAAGACTGACGCTAACCATCCCTGCCGTCATCCAGACCCAAGGCGTGCCAGATTTTATCCATGGACGCATGCGCACTCTCATCTCAATTAAAGGTGACTGTATTTGTCGCGTAAACGCTGACGAACAAGTTCAGCCAACGTATTAAAGACAAAGGTGAAAACAAACAAAATAAACGCGGTTAAAAACAACACACGATAATGCGAGCTCCCCACTTCGGACTCTGGCATTTCGATCGCAATATTGGCCGACAAGGTCCGAAGCCCTTCGAGCAGGTTCCAATCCATAATCGGTGTATTCCCTGTGGCCATCAACACAATCATGGTTTCACCCACCGCGCGACCTAATCCCATCATCACCGCCGAGAATATCCCTGGGCTAGCGGTAAGCAACACAACCCGCATCAATGTTTGCCAATGCGTTGCCCCCAGTGCTAACGCACCTTGCTTTAGATGTGGCGGAACCGAAAAAATCGCATCTTCAGCAATCGAAAATATGGTGGGAACCACCGCAAAGCCCATCGCGATCCCAACCACTAAGGCATTACGTTGATCATAACCAATGCCTAGCTCGTGGGTAATGAATTGACGAGCATCGCCTCCCAGCCAAATCTGCTCAATCCAAGGTCCTAAAGACACGGCCATTGTCCCCACTAACAGCAACACCGGGATAATCACCAGTATTTGGGCGTTGTCCGGCAAGCGACGGCGAGCATAGCGGGGGATCATTCGCCAACAGGCGCTCAACCCCAGCAACACAAACGGGATCAGGATCAACAACATAAAGACGCTAGCAATATGTGCTTCAACCCAAGGGGCAAGCCATAAGCCGGCTAAAAAGCCAATGATCACCGTAGGTAATGCTTCAATCGTCTCAACCGTCGGTTTGACCCATCGCCTCAACCCTGATGACATAAAGTAAGCCGTATAAATAGCCGCACCAATGGCCATTGGCACCGCGAACAGTAAGGCAACCACGGCCACTTTTAGTGTGCCAAAGATCACCGGCACCACACTCAACTTTGCTTCAAAGCTATCGTCGGCCGATGTCGACTGCCACACATATTGCGGCGATGAGTACCCCTCGTACCACACTTTTTGCCATAAAGAATGGAGACTGACTTCAGGATGAGGATTATCCACTGCCAACCACTGCCACTGATTTTGTGTCACCGCCATCAAGGCGTTGGCGCGAGGAGCAAATGCCAGCGCCTCCGGGACCGAGGTAAACCGTTTATCAAAATGCCGCTGTTTTTCACTGGTCACATGTACCAAGCTCAGCTGCCCAGTATCATCCACGGTGGCCACGCTTTTACGATGTAACTCTGGCGCTATTATTTTTGCCCCAGCACCGGGCGAAAACGTACGCACGTTGGTCAATGACGGCTCACCACTTTTGAGGACATCAAACCATTGCGTCAAGTCACCATTTTGATGCTGCAATATTAACGAGCGTCCCCCCGCTAGCAGCGTCATATTAACC
>NZ_MUFH01000023.1:0-18104 GCF_001996115.1 Salinivibrio sp. MA427 | reverse complement strand
CGGATCAACCTTGCAAACATCACGCACCATTGAGTGGCAAGATGGCAAAACCTATCCTTACTACCCGTTGGATATCTCGAGCGCTTCACATCCGGTGTACACAGGTAAACAACGCGCTGCCAATAAAGAGGGGCGCGCCGCCAACTTTGCGCGCAAGTTTGGCCAAATTGGTCGCAGTCAAAAGGCGTCGTCATGAAGGTATTGAACTCACTGAAAAGCGCCCGCCAGCGTCACCCTGATTGCCAGGTTATCCGTCGCCGCGGACGCATGTTTGTCATTTGCAAAACGAATCCGCGTTTTAAAGCCGTACAAGGGCGCGCGAAAAAACGCACTTAAACGCTCCCATTGTCGAGACACATCGCATCGTTAAGGCATCGTCGCTAGGTACGTGAAAATATTTAGCGACTCTCCTTGCGACGCATAACAGCAAGATGCATACCGCGCTTAAACGTTTGATCTATTCGACCACACTTACCACACTGTTCTGCTAATTGTGTATACTCAGGCTAGTCATAGAAAAAGGGCACACGATGAAATCACGCCGTCGTTGGTTGTTCACTGCAGCTTGCCTACTCAGCGCGATTGCAATGAGTGTTGCATATGTACGTTATGCGCATTATCGGGCTGCGCCAGTACAATCAGAAGACACAGTCCAGGCCCCTGCGTTTATTACGGTGAACAGCCAAGCCGCGCTTGAGGCTGAGCTTGCCAAAGCCGCTACCAATCAACAAGTCGCCTTTGTCGACTATTACGCCGACTGGTGCATTCCATGCAAACAGTTTGCGCAAAAGACATTCACTGATCCGGCAGTGGCTAAGCCACTTAGTACTATGCACCGAATTAAAGTGAACCTGAGTGAAAACCGTCCGGAAGATTTTGCCTTGATGCGTAGCCAAGCGGTGGCAGGCTTACCGACTCTCGATTTTTGGCTTCCCACGGGGGAACGAAATCAAGCGGCGCGTATAATCGGCTTTTTACCTCCTGAGGCATTTCTCGCTCACCTCAATGAACATGCACTTATGCCGTCAGTAAAAAGCAAGGAATGATCAATCTCTTAGTTCTCTTGTTACAAAATTGATAAGCCCTGCATCGGGTGATAGGTTGAAAGAAACTGAAGGGAAAGATAGCCGCATTATGGAAGCGCAACACACCATCGTTATTGCTGATGATCATCCACTATTTCGAAATGCCTTATTTCAATCTGTGCATATGGCGATAAGCGGTGCCAACCTGTTGGAAGCAGATAGCTTAGATAGCTTGCATAAAATACTCGCACGAGATGCTGACGTCGATTTAGTCTTACTCGACCTCAAAATGCCCGGCGCTAACGGCATGTCCGGTCTGATTGAGCTGCGCAACCAATATCCTAACCTGCCCATTGTCGTCGTCTCTGCCAGCGAAGAACGCAATGTGATCCGTCAAGTGCATTCACATGGTGCGTTTGGCTTTATCCCTAAGTCCAGCGATATGCGCGCCTTGGTACAATCATTAACCCAGGTACTCGAGGGAACGCCTTGTTTTCCTGATGATCTCGGCGAGGAGGATGACAGCGAGAGCCTATCTAGCAAACTCGCAGCGCTGACACCGCAGCAGTATAAGGTGTTGCGGATGCTCTGTGACGGTCTGCTCAATAAACAAATCGCTTACGATCTCGCCGTTTCCGAAGCCACCATCAAAGCGCATATGACGGCTATTTTCCGCAAGCTCGGGGTGAAAAATCGTACGCAAGCGGTGATTTTATTGCAGCAATCCAATATAGAACTTTGATACGCTAGCGCCCTCGACCCTATCATGGAGCGCCCATGCTAAGTATTCTGGCTACACAATTCGTGATCTTATGGGCCGTGATCGATCCTGTCGGTAGCGTGCCCATTTATCTCTCGCAAACCAGCCATATGACGGCGAAACAAAAACGCCGCGTTGCGATTAAAGCCGTCACTATTTCCTTTGCGATTTTGCTTTTCTTTCTCATTATTGGTCAGATTTTGTTAGAAGCGATGCAAATTCCACTGCCTGCATTTCAAGCCGCGGGCGGTTTAGTACTCCTTCTTTTTGCTCTGACCATGATTTTCGGCGAAGGCAAACCCAGCCAAGAGGCCAAAATGCTGAGCGAAAACGTGGATAAAGCCGAGATAGCGGCAACGGCCGTTTACCCCTTGGCTGTGCCTTCCATTGCCTCCCCTGGCGCCATGATGGCCATTGTGATGCTCACCGATAACAACCGCTATGCCATTGCTGAACAAGCGATCACAGCGGGAGTGATGTTTTTAGTTCTGCTCGCGACCTTGGCTTTACTCCTCGGGGCCAATGTGATTCACAAAGTGATTGGTAATGTGGGCGCTTCTATTATCAGTCGCGTAATGGGGCTGATTCTCGCCTCGGTGGCAGTGGCTAATTTACTCGAAGGGGTCCAAAAGTTTTACCACTTAAGTTAGACCTTTGGCGAAAGCCTTGGCTGGCTCACACGGAGCCAGCCCAACCTACCTCACAAAACACCTGATTTTTCCTGCGATTGCCTGCAACTAAGCTCGACTAAAGTTGCAATGTCGCTTTGCCTAACCCCTGCTATCGTCATTACGTAACATTCCATTAACGTAATAAACAAGGAGAAGGCGATGGCGTTTCAAAGCAAGGAACACGCAAAAGCCTACTGGGACAGAAACGTAAAACTGATGATCAGCTTATTGATTGTCTGGTTTGTGGTCTCATTTGGCTGCGGGATCTTATTCGTTGATGCTCTCAATACCATTCAAATTGGCGGCTACAAATTAGGATTCTGGTTTGCTCAGCAGGGATCGATTTATACCTTCCTCGGCATCATTTTTGTGTATACCAAACAAATGCGCAAACTCGATCGCGAGTTCGGTGTTGACGACGAGTAAGAGGATAAACACATGGATTTAAGAACCATTACTTATATTGTTGTCGGGTTCACATTCGCACTCTACATCGGGATTGCAATTTGGGCACGCGCAGGCTCCACTAAGGAGTTTTACGTCGCGGGCGGCGGGGTCAACCCCATCGCAAACGGGATGGCTACCGCTGCAGACTGGATGTCAGCCGCTTCCTTTATTTCAATGGCCGGCTTAATTGCCTTTATGGGTTATGGCGGTTCGGTGTTTTTAATGGGTTGGACTGGCGGCTTCGTGCTTCTTGCATTGCTGCTCGCGCCTTATCTCCGTAAGTTTGGCAAATTTACCGTGCCAGAGTTTGTCGGTGAGCGCTTTTATTCAAAAACCGCACGTATCGTCGCTGTCATCTGCTTAATCATCGCCTCGGTGACGTATGTTATCGGTCAGATGAAAGGGGTTGGGGTGGCTTTTGGTCGCTTTTTAGAAGTGGATTACTCCACCGGGCTATTAATCGGTATGGTGATCGTCTTTATGTATTCCGTGATGGGCGGGATGAAAGGCATTACTTATACCCAAATTGCTCAATATTGCGTACTCATTTTAGCTTACACCATTCCCGCAATCTTTATTTCCCTTAACTTGACTGGTAATCCGTTCCCACAACTGGGTCTCGGTAGCACCATGGCGGGCACCGATCAGTATCTGCTCGATCGACTGGATCAGGTGGTCACCGAACTTGGCTTTGTGGAATACACCACCGCAGTGCGTGGCAGTACGCTCAATATGTTTGCCTACACCATGTCACTGATGATTGGTACTGCTGGCTTACCCCACGTCATTATCCGTTTCTTTACCGTGCCTAAGGTACGTGATGCTCGGGCTTCTGCGGGTTGGGCGCTGTTCTTTATCGCGATTTTGTACACCTCAGCACCTGCGGTCGCGGCAATGGCGCGCTTGAACTTAATGGACACTGTGAATCTGCCTAATGGCGACAATCTTGTCTATGACGAGCGTCCAGACTGGTTCAAAAACTGGGAAAAAACCGGGCTACTTGGTTTTGATGATAAAAACGGCGATCAAAAAATTCAGTACACGTCGGATCCGGCAACCAACGAATTACGCGTTGACCGCGATATTATTGTCCTGGCCAACCCCGAAATCGCCAAACWGCCTAACTGGGTGATCGCCTTGATTGCCGCCGGTGGCCTGGCGGCCGCTTTATCGACCGCAGCCGGGTTATTATTGGCTATATCGTCCGCGATATCCCATGATCTGATTAAAGGGGTCGTCAATCCGAATATCAGTGAAAAAGGCGAGCTGATGGCGAGCCGGATATCCATGGCATTAGCGATTGCCGGCGCTGGATACTTGGGGCTCAATCCACCAGGCTTTGCGGCCGGGACAGTGGCACTTGCCTTTGGTTTGGCCGCGTCATCGATATTCCCGGTACTGATGATGGGGATCTTCACCAAAACCATCAATAAAGAGGGCGCAATTGCGGGTATGGTAGCGGGGATCAGTGTCACCCTGTTCTATGTCTTCCAACATAAAGGGATTCTGTTTGTCGCTGATTGGACCTACTTAGAAGGCTTAGGCAGCAACTGGATCTTAGGGATTGAACCCAATGCCTTTGGTGCAGTCGGGGCAGTCTGCAACTTTGTCGTCGCTATCATTGTGTCACGCATGACGAAGGAAACACCGCAAGAGGTGCAAGACTTAGTCGAACACGTTCGCATGCCATCGGGTGCGGGTGATGCGCAATCACATTGATACAGTGTTAAACTATCAAGCCCCTTCGGGGGCTTTTAAACGACCGATTATGTCCAGCCAAGGAGAGGCATGATGTCAACGATAACGCGTTTATTAACCAACAAGCATGTAGTTATCGCGATGCTAGTCGCGCCAGTGCTCGCAGTGATAGCCTATTTTGCGGTCGATGCCAGTGTGTCTGAAGCGCCCAAGGCGGCCCAACCGGGGAAAAGCTACCCGCTTGCTGTCCGTTCCAACTGTCGCTATACCAGCGGATTTTGTCAGCTCGAAAATGGTGATATGAAACTCAAACTGGAGTCACAAGGGATCGAGGATAATCAGCTGACGTTGCGGCTGATCAGTGAGTTGCCTTTAGAAGGTGTTCGTATTGGCCTGGCACAGACCTCGCCCCAAGCAATGCAAGCCACCGGTGATAAAGGTACCCACTGGCTCGTATCACTGCCAGCACCAAAGAGTAATGATGCACAAATCCGCGTCGCGGTGAGCATGGCGGGTAGCCATTATTTTGCGCAAACGCCTGCTACGTTTATCGAGCACAAGACCTTTTACACCGAACACCAGCAAGCCCAAGACGCATCATAGTCGACGACAAAATGCGTCATAATTGATGATACGATGATGGCCCCAGCGAAGGGAGCCACTAGCTATTCAGCGACATCACGGCAGGTCGAATCGCGGCAATAATCACAGCGATTTTGTGTTCATAAGCTTGTTCGGCAAGCCAGTGGTTCACATCGGCCCACCCGTCGCCATCCAAGTGAGCAAGTTCATCGACTTCAATATGACCATCAATAGGATCAAATCGTCCTTCGACCTTGACGGTACCGATGTCGGTTTCAAGGCGCGCGAATGCAAACGGCGTCATTATTTTCCTCGCTGTTGTAATAGGGTCCGTAGCTTCAGCGGCTTCACGGGCTTAGACAGATACGTAAAGCCTAGTCCTGTTACCGCCTGTTGTGTTTCAGCACTGCGGTCAGCGCTGATCATTACGCCATGAAAACAAGCGCCCAACTTGAGTTGGCATTGCTGTAATACTTGTAGGCCCGTTTGTTGGTTGGCTAAATGATAGTCACTCAGCACAAATTCAGGTTGCCATTGTTCACTGATTTGCTGCATAGCCTCGCCAACATCTTGCGCGCACCGCACATCACAGCCCCAACGTGATAAAAGCTGGGTCATTCCGGTCAAAATATCTTGTTCATTATCAACGCATAATACTCGGCATCCTTCCAACGCCTGGGCGCTGTGCAGCGTTGGTGTGGCGCCTTTCGGAATAGCATTCACTTCGCGGATATCACTGCCATCAACGGTGATAGAAAAAACAGTCCCCTTGCCTGGCCATGACTGCAGTCCCAACGGTTGAGACAAGATTTGGCTAATGCCTTTCGCGATAGCCAACCCCAGTCCCAGCCCCTGCTCTGCACCTTGGCGCTCAATCCGAGTGAACTCTTGAAAAATATCTTGCTGGCGAGCCAACGGGATCCCATCCCCATCATCCCAAACCTCGATTCGATAATCATGGCCGGTACGGCGCACGCCCAATAACACCCGTCCGTCTGGGTTGTAGCGAAAGGCATTGGTTAAGAAGTTTTGCAATACTCGCCGTAGGAGGGTTTTATCAGAGCGCACAATGGCCCGGCTGCGGCAGACATGAAAATCGAGGCCTTGTCGGTGTGCTAACACTCCAAATTCCGCTTCAAGCGCATCAAAGACTTCACTCAATGGAAAGGATTCAATCCGGGCTTTCATCTTGCCCGATTCAAGACGAGAAATGTCCAATAAGTCTCCAATCAATACCTCAGCACTTTCGAGCGCACTTTCGATATGCTGCGCGGCGGTTTCTGTTTCACGGTTGACCGCCATTTCACTCAGTGATGAGGCAAACAAGCGCGCCGCATTGAGCGGTTGCATTAAGTCGTGACTCACTGCGGCTAAAAAACGGCTTTTTGACTGCGAGGCGGATTCCGCTTTACGGGTGGCGTCGATTAAACGGCTATTCAAGCGCTCCAATTCCTGGGTTCGCTCAGTCACACGCGCTTCCAAGGTTTCGTTTGACTGTTTGAGCGCGGCTTCGGCATCGCGGAACGCGGTGATATCGGTAAAGGTCATGACAAAGCCCCCGCCCGGCATCGGGTTACCTTGCAATTCAATCACGCGCCCGTCGGGATGAACACGCGAGGACGTATGCGGCTTTCGCCGCGTTAAGTGCATCACTCGTTTGCTCACATGATCCTCCGGATCGCCCGGCCCACACAATCCCCGCTGAGCATTGAACCGGATTAAGTCCGCGACCGGTCGTCCGACTTGAATAAGCCCAGGTGGAAATTGGAACATATCGATATAACGCTGATTCCACGCCACTAGCCGTAATTGTTTATCCACCACCGATATCCCTTGATTGATATGCTCAATGGCGCCTTGCAAAAGACCGCGAGAAAAATCAAACAACTCAGAGGCTTCATCCACGATGGTGGCAATTTCCTCCAGCTGCATATTTCGACCTTGTAGTGCAGAAGAYAGCACCAGCCGAGCGGATGACGATCCAAACACGCCCGCAAGCACCCGCTCGGTATGACGAATTAAAGGGGCGCTGGCCTGTTGCTGTGGCATTAACTCCTCACCGCGCTGCTCAGCAAATTGGCTAAAAGCCTGGCGCATGCGTCGACGCCCCACGAAACGTGACGCCAGCATCTCAAGCTCTGCGACCGTGACTCGGCTTTGATACAAGCGCGCACCATCGTTTTCGGGTAATGGCATGCCGACAAATGCGGCGGCTTGCAAGCGCTCACTCAGTGACGGTCGTGTTAATAAAGACACAAGGATAAAGCTGACGGCATTCATCAATACGCTAAAGGCCAACCCCCAATCAATGATATTAAGCCCGGCGAGTGGAGGTAATGATGGTGGCGTAATCAGCCAGATAAGCATATTGGATTGCCCATCCCCTGCCAGCATCCCGGTTTGGACCATCATGGTCACCAACCAAAGCGAAAATCCGACCGTTAGCCCAGCGTACACCCCTTTTTTATTACCTTGCCGCCAATACAAGGCGCCAACCATGGCAGGTGCAAATTGCGCGATGGCAGCAAAAGACAGAAAGCCAATTTCTGACAAGGTTGGGACGGTTAAAATCAAATGATAGAAGCCCCAGGCAGCAATCAAAATCAAGAAAATCAGCGCGCGACGGACGTTGAGTAATAAACCAGAAAATTGCGCGAAATTGCGAGAGGCCATTTTCATACGCCGTAACAGCAGCGGCATAACAAGATCATTGGAAACCATAATGGCCAGCGCAATGGTAGAAACAATCACCATGCCACTGGCTGCCGAGGCACCGCCCATAAACGCCAGTAATGCCATGCCTTCCGCGCCCACAGATAAGGGCAAGCGGATCACATAGGCATCCGCCGGTGTACCAGGCAATAACGCTTGCCCGGCATAAGCCATGGGAAGGACAAAAATTAGCATCAGGAGTAGATAGGTTGGGAAGACTTTACGTGCCATGTTCAAATCGCTTGCACGCGTGTTTTCCACCACCATGGTATGAAACTGGCGCGGCAGACAAATAATCGCGGCGCCCGTTAAAAAGGTGTGAATGATTAAACTACCGACATCGGGCTCACCGATAATGCCTGATGCTTCAAGCGTTATTGGCAACGTCGGCGCTTGGAATAACAACGCAACAACAAACACGCCAACCCCGAAAAAAGCCACCAGCTTAATGACAGATTCAAACGCCACTGCCATCATCATACCGCGATGATGTTCGGTGCTATCAATGTGTCGAGTGCCAAATAACACCGTAAAAGCGGCGAGAACGACACACACCAACCACGCAATTTGCGTTTGTTCTAAGCCAACACTCCACCCCATTTCTGGCGAGAGCACGTCAAGCCCCATGGCAATGCCACGTAGTTGCAACGCAATATAAGGGAGCACCCCCACAACAGCGATCAGCGTCACCATCACAGCCAGTCCCTGAGACTTGCCATATCGCGCCGCAATAAAGTCAGCGATCGAAGTGATATGTTCGCGTTTGGCAATCAGAATGAGACGAGCGAGAAAGCGCCATCCGAGGGTGAACACCAACATCGGCGCCAGGTAAATCGGCAAAAAGGACCATGGAGAGCTGGACGCTTGGCCGACGGTGCCAAAAAAGGTCCAAGAGGTGCAATAAACGGCAATGGAAAGGCTATAAATCCAAGGCCGCCATTTGTGAAGCCAGCGCGGCTGGCGATCGCCATACCAGGCAATGGCAAATAATGCCCCCATATAGAGCAGTGAAACAGAGACAATTACCCAGCCTTGTGTCATGACTCCCTTCCTGACGCCATAATGTGCCAAATCCTTTGGCTGGGTGTACCACGGCAACGGCGCCCACTCAATCATGCAATGCTGGCTTTGTGGGCGCTCTAGCTAACTTTATTGCAAGCCGGTAAGCCGTTTATTGCACACTGGCATGCTTGGCGCGTCGAAATTCGGGCTCACGTAATGGGAGCACAAAAACAGGCAACGCAAGCAGCGCCATTGCGTAAAAGGTTCCCGATGGCGAAACCGCATAAATCCACCCACTTGTAGTAGTAAGAGCCGCGACAACCGCGCCCATCGGCAACGCGTTATAAGCGGCTTGTGCGGCGACCAACCGCGTTCCGCATTCACGCTGAATATACTGCATGGCACCCAAGTGCGCACCGGCAAAGGTGACGCCATGAAGTAACTGAACCAACACAACGGGAATGGCTGCGGTGGTGGTGCCTGTTATCCCCCAACGGATCAATACGCCTAACGCAGCCAATTGGAATAGCGACTTGGACGACCAACCGCTAAAAAGCCGGGCGCCGAGAGCAAATACGGCCACTTCTGATACGACGCCCAAGCTCCATAAATAGCCGACGATACTCTCGCTGTAACCGGCCTGCTTCCAATAAATCGCACTAAAGCTGTAATAGGCGGCATGACTGCCCTGCAACAAAGAGGCGATCAGCAAAAATACAATGACCTGACGATCACGGAATAGCTGACGCATCGACACTTTGCTGCCTGTCATATCATGCTCGCTTTGCGGCATGATGGTCGGACGACGCAAGGTCAGCAGTAAACATGCCGATAAGCCACCGATTGCCACCCAAGGAATAATTGCCGCCGATTGCTCGGTCACCAACCAGCCCGTTAAGCTCGAACCGACAATAAAGGCAATCGACCCCCAAAGACGCGTACGACCATAGTCGATATACCGATGACGCGCGTAATAGTTCGCTAACGCATCAGACAAGGGCACCGCTGGACCAATGGCTAAATTAAACAACACAGTGACGAAAGCCAGCCACCACACATTGGYGCCCATCATAGGATGCAAGGCACAGGTCACCAACGCCATCAAGGTCAACGCCCGCAGAGCCGGCAACAAAGCTTCAACCTGTTGCACACGCGGAGTAAACACTAAGTTGGCGACACACCGGGTAGCAAAACCAAGCCCAATCAAGGTCCCGATCACGCCCGAATTAAGGCCTAGAGACTCAAACCATATCGCCCAAAACGGCAAATACACGCCATACGAAAAAAAGAAGCCGCCAAAATATTCTGACAACCAACGAAAGGGGGAACATTGGGTTAATGCCATATCATTACTTCATATTAAGAGACATACGGCGCTAAGTGTCGCAGTAATAGGACGGGAAAAAAAGACACAAGCGGCGCTTATTGATGGCAAAACATTGATCTCGTCGATGAAACCGTCGTAACTGGCTAGACTAAAGTCGGCTAGCAGGATCACGAGGGCTAGGACACACTGAGGCTATCATAGTGAGGAGTGCGATTATGCCTGAACCTTTTGACACCTCGCAGCCACCGTTTGATTGTCTAACGCCCGCACAAACCAAACAATGTCGACAAGCGCTGGATGTTGGCTATTTTCGGCGCGGCGACAGCCTGATCCATGCAGGCGATACGGGTGAGCAACTGTTTATCATTATTAAAGGCAGTGTCGAAGAAGTCTCAGAAGACGGCAAAGAAGTGTTTTCTCACTATACGTCTGAGGATTTATTTGACGTCCCCACGCTCGTGCACGGCACCGCCAAACATCAATACCGCGCCCTAGAAGATACGCTTTGTCACCTACTACCGGCCGAGGTGTTTCTTGCGATATACCATAGTAATCAAGACTTCCGCGATTACTTTGAGACCAACTTACAACGCCGACAAGCGTTAATGGTCCAGGCACGTCAGCAACAAAACCTCGCCGAATTTATGCTCACCAGGATTGATGATAGTAATATTCAACCTGCGTTATGTATTTCCCCAACGCTGACGATAAAAGCCGCGACCGCGCAAATGAAAGCCGAACGCTGTGACTGTGCTTTAGTAACGTTTGATGATGGAGACTGCGGGATCATTACCCGGACGAACTTATTACACGCTTTGGTACTCGATGACTATGATCAATCCGCCCACGTTGGCGAGGTGGCCACGCGCCCTGTGGTCAGTGTTGAACGCGGTGACTTTCTTTTTCACGCCATGATCAGTATGACGCGCCAGCGCGTGAAGCGTGTGCGTGTGGTCGACCAGCAAGGGCAAACCGCGGGGATGCTTGACCTGCCGCAAGTGCTGAGTCTATTTTCAACCCACTCACACGTGCTCAACTTGCAAATTGCGCGCGCCCAAACCATTGATGAGTTAGTTATCGCCGCCAATAGCCAGAGCAAACTGGTGCATACCCTATTTAACAACGGCATCCATACCCGCTTTGTAATGCAACTCATCGCCACCGTGAATGAACAAATCATGGAAAAAGCCTTTCGCTTGTTGGTGCCCGAGAACTATCAAAACCAGTGCTGCATGGTGGTGATGGGCTCAGAAGGACGGGGCGAGCAAGTACTTAAAACCGATCAGGATAATGCGCTTATTCTCGCCGATGACCTGGACTGGCCGGATTGTCAGCAAGTCATGGCGACCTTTTCACACACGCTGTATCAACTGGGCTACCCGCCCTGTCCCGGCAATGTGATGGTCAGCAACCCCAAATGGGTAAAAACCGCCTCGCAATGGCAACAAACCGTGCGCAACCTCGTCCAAAGTGCCAATGAAAAAAGCGTGATGGATCTGGCCATCTTAGCCGATAGCCAAGCGATTGCTGGGGATCTCAGCTTGATTAATGCGATCCAAACACCACTTCACGAGGCGTTAAGTGACAATATGTTGGCGCTTAATACCTTTGTGCGTCCCGCGCTGGCCTTCCGGGTTCCTTTGACCGTGTTTGGCTCGCTTAAAAGCAGTAAAGAAGGGCTAGATATTAAAAAAGGCGGCATTTTCCCGATCGTCCACGGTGTTCGCACCATGAGCTTAGAAAAAGGGATCACCGAGACCAATACCTTTGAGAGGCTCGCGCAACTGGCCCAGTTAGGCACACTGGCCGACGAGACGGCAGAAAACCTGTCAGAGGCGCTAAAACTGTTTATTCGTCTTCGTCTACGCCAACAACTTCGTGGTGAGCAGCAAAGTAACCGTCTGGATGTGGCCGACTTACCGTCGAGTGAACGCGATCTGTTGCGCCACGGGTTGCACGTGGTGAAAAAGTTTAAACAATCCCTCGCATTCCACTATCATGTGAGGGATTAACGTGAACCAGCTAGCTCGCTATTGGTATCGCTATCGGTTGCGCCACTCTCCTTATCGCGCGCTCTTTTTACCGCCAGATAAATGTACCCTGATATCACTGGATTGTGAAACCACCAGCCTTGACCCAGCTCATGCCGAGTTAGTCACGATTGCGGCGACACCGATCAAAGGCAACCGTATTCTGACCAGTCAATCGCTGACACTCACCCTTGCCGCACCCGAAAGTTTAAGCGCCGGCTCCGTGCGCATTCATCAATTGCGTCATCAAGATCTTGTCCATGGTGTCAGTGCCAAGCAGGCCATGACCTCACTGATCCACTTCATCGGTAATCATCCTTTGGTTGGCTACCATATCCGCTACGACAAAAGCATTTTGGATCGCTATGCCCGTCAATATCTTGGTTTCCCGCTGCCCAACCCACTGATTGAAGTCAGCGACATTTATCAACGCAAATTAGAGCGCCTACTCCCTAATGCTTATCATGACATCAGCATGGAAGCGATCAGTCGCCATCTAGAGCTTCCCCTTCCTGCTCGCCATGATGCTTTAGACGATGCCTTAGCAGCGGCCCTGATTTATGTTCGCCTGACGCAAGGCGAGATGCCAATCCCTCAATCTCGGTAATCCAGCGCCCTTGAATCGCAATAAAAGTGCGATCCAGCGCCCAGTAACTGGCCCGACAACACCACAATCCACTTAAAAATCAAGGGGCTCATCCTAAAGTCTAATTGCCGGATAGCCTTATCTGTCACACCTTTACTGCATGGTTTACGTTTGCCAGGCCGCGGTAACGCCTGACATCTCACGACATGGAAGCGCCGCGCGGAGCATCGCGGACACGAGGAGAAACAGGATGAGCGATAGTCACGTATATCCCGTCATGCCTTCAATTGCACAAAAGGCACACGCTGATGAGGCCAAATATCAAGCTCTCTATCAGCAGTCAATTACCGACCCTGAGGGATTTTGGCGAGAACAAGGCCAGATAATTGATTGGATAAAACCTTACAGCAACGTCAAGCACACGTCGTTTGATACGGGGCATGTCGATATTCGCTGGTTTGAAGATGGCACACTCAACGTGGCGGCTAACTGTATTGATCGCCACCTAAAAGACAAAGGCGATCAAATCGCGTTGATTTGGGAAGGCGATGATCCCAACGACGATGCGACCCTGACTTACCAAGCCCTTTACGAGCACGTGGGTCGCTTTGCTAACGCCCTAAAAGCGCAAGGGGTTAAAAAAGGCGATGTGGTTTGCTTGTATATGCCGATGGTCATGGAAGCGGCCATCGCGATGCTCGCTTGTGCGCGCATTGGGGCGGTGCATACCGTCGTATTCGGTGGCTTCTCCCCTGAAGCGCTTGCTGGCCGCATCATTGACTCGAACGCGAAAGTGGTGGTAACTGCGGACGAAGGGGTACGCGGTGGCCGTGCCGTCCCGTTAAAGCAAAATGTCGATGAAGCGCTAACCCACCCCAACGTGAAGTCAATCGAAAAAGTGGTGGTCTACCAGCGCACAGGTGGCGACATTGATTGGCATAATCACCGCGATGTTTGGTGGCATGAGGTCACGGAAAACGCATCGGTGGATTGCCCCGCAGAAGAAATGCAGGCTGAAGATCCCCTTTTCATTCTCTACACCTCCGGCTCCACCGGCACCCCCAAAGGCGTTCTCCACACCACAGGCGGATACTTAGTTTACGCCGCAATGACCTTCAAATATGTTTTCGATTATCAAGACGGCGAGGTGTTCTGGTGTACCGCCGATGTCGGCTGGATTACCGGTCACAGCTATCTGGTGTATGGCCCGCTCGCGAACGGGGCAAAAACCCTTTTATTCGAAGGTGTCCCCACCTACCCGACCACGGCGCGAATGAGTGAAGTGGTCGATAAGCACCAGGTCAATATCCTCTACACCGCCCCCACCGCGATTCGCGCACTGATGGCCAAAGGCAATGAAGCCGTTGCCGGCACCCAACGTAATTCGCTACGGATCATGGGATCGGTCGGCGAGCCCATTAACCCCGAGGCCTGGGAGTGGTATCACAGCACCATCGGTAATCAAGCCTGCCCAATTGTCGATACTTGGTGGCAAACAGAGACGGGTGGGATTTTGATTACGCCCCTCCCTGGTGCTACACCACTTAAACCGGGCTCAGCGACGCGTCCTTTCTTTGGTGTTCAGCCAGCGCTGGTGGACAACATGGGCAACCTTCTTGATGGCGCCACAGAGGGTAACTTGGTAATACTGGACTCATGGCCCGGTCAAATGCGGACCGTATTTGGTGACCACGATCGCTTCGAGCAGACTTACTTCTCGACCTTCAAAGGCATGTATTTTACCGGTGACGGCGCGCGCCGCGATCAAGACGGTTATTACTGGATCACCGGCCGGGTTGATGACGTACTCAATATATCCGGGCACCGAATGGGCACCGCCGAAGTCGAATCCGCTTTGGTGGCATTCAATAAGATTGCTGAAGCGGCAATTGTCGGGGTACCTCATGATATCAAAGGCCAAGCCATTTATGCCTATATCACCCTCAACGCCGGTGAAGTGCCGAGCGCCGAGTTGCATAAAGAAGTGAAAGAATGGGTGCGAAAAGAAATCGGACCGATCGCCACGCCAGATTTCATTCATTGGACCGATGCGCTCCCTAAAACACGTTCCGGTAAAATCATGCGCCGAATTCTGCGTAAAATTGCCACAGGCGAAACCGGAAGCTTGGGAGATACGTCTACCCTTGCCGACCCGAGTGTGGTGGATAAGCTTATTGCAGAAAAAGAGAGTGTGGTGTAACCCTCACGAAAGATTGCTTAGCAACCTTTGCCGCCCACGGGCGGCTTTTTTATTCTTGCCGCTAAACCTGCTTTAGCGCGCATTTTTTCAACACCAACAGGACGAAGTGTGCTGATTAGACCAGTATTTTGCTGCGATTTGCGGTGAATTCTCTATAATTGCTATCACAAAGGATAAAATCGCATGTAGCGTACCATCACAGCATGCGTACCAGCAGGAATTCACACTAAGCTGACATGATGTTAGCGAATAGGAGAAGTAAGCCTCAAGATGCCGACAAGAAACCACATTTTAGTCTTAAACGGCCCGAACCTTAACTTGCTCGGACGCCGTGAGCCTGAACACTATGGCTCTCAGACCCTCGCGCAAATCATGGCCGCGTTAGAGGCTCAAGCCACAGGGTTGGCATTGACCCTTGAGCACTTTCAATCCAACAGTGAAGCTAGCCTCATTGATAAAATCCACCAAGCGATGGAAAGCGTGGATTTTATTATTATTAACCCAGCCGCTTTGACGCACACCTCGGTTGCATTGCGCGATGCACTGCTCGGGGTCAACATTCCCTTTATTGAAGTGCATTTATCTAATGTTCACGCCCGCGAACCCTTCCGACATCATTCCTATTTGTCGGATAAAGCGGTCGGCGTGATCAGTGGCCTAGGGGCTGATGGTTACGAATTCGCCTTAACAGCTGCCGCACGCCACCTCGCGTTTGCGGCCCAGTAAAACAAAACATAAGAAGAGACGTATCATGGATATCCGCAAGATTAAAAAACTGATCGAACTTGTCGAAGAGTCGGGCATCTCCGAACTCGAGATTGCCGAAGGTGAAGAGTCAGTACGAATCAGTCGCTCAGCACCCGCAGCGCCAGCCCAAATGGCTGCGCCACAGTACGCACCACAATACGCAGCACCGGCTGCGCCAGCACCCGCGCCTGCCCCCGAGGCTTCTGCCGCAGAGCCAGCAAGCGCACCTAAACCGACTGGCCATCAGGTTCTGTCACCCATGGTTGGCACCTTCTACCGTGCACCGAGCCCAGAGTCGGCAGCATTTGTCGAAGTCGGCAGCCAAGTGAAAGAAGGCGACGCCTTGTGTATCGTTGAAGCCATGAAAATGATGAACCAAATCCAAGCCGATAAGAGCGGGGTGGTGAAAGCGATTCTGTGTGAAGACGGCCAGCCCATTGAATTCGACGAACCACTCGTGATCATCGAATAAGCGAGGGCGCATGTTAGATAAAATTGTAATTGCTAACCGTGGTGAAATTGCACTGCGAATTTTGCGTGCTTGTAAAGAGCTCGGCATTAAAACCGTGGCGGTGCATTCCACCGCAGATCGCGATCTTAAGCATGTCTTGTTAGCCGACGAAACCGTCTGTATTGGCCCCGCGCCAAGCAATCAAAGCTACTTGAACATTCCTCGCATTATCAGTGCCGCTGAAATCACCGGTGCTGTTGCCATTCATCCTGGCTACGGCTTCTTATCAGAAAATGCCGATTTCGCCGAGCAAGTCGAACGCTCAGGGTTTGTGTTTGTTGGCCCAAGAGCAGAAACCATTCGTCTGATGGGGGACAAAGTCTCCGCGATCGAATCGATGAAAAAAGCGGGCGTACCCTGTGTGCCAGGTTCAGATGGCCCTCTGGGTAGCGATCAAGAGAAAAACAAAGCGATCGCCAAGCGTATCGGGTATCCCGTCATTATCAAAGCCTCTGGCGGCGGCGGTGGCCGTGGTATGCGTGTGGTTCGTGCCGAATCGGAACTGATTGACGCCATTGCCATGACGCGTTCTGAAGCAAAATCCGCGTTCAGCAACGACATGGTTTACATGGAAAAATTCCTTGAAAACCCACGTCATGTTGAAGTGCAGGTACTCGCAGACGGTCAAGGTGGTGCCATTCATCTCGGTGAACGCGATTGCTCAATGCAACGCCGCCATCAAAAAGTGGTCGAAGAAGCCCCTGCACCAGGGATCACTGCAGAAATGCGTAAGTTTATTGGTGAACGTTGCTGCCGCGCGTGTGTTGAAATTGGCTATCGCGGCGCCGGCACCTTTGAATTTTTGTATGAAAACGGCGAGTTCTTCTTTATCGAGATGAATACACGTATTCAAGTTGAGCACCCTGTGACAGAAATGGTCACGGGTATCGATTTGGTTAAAGAGCAACTGCGTATCGCTGCCGGTCAGCCGCTGTCGTTTACGCAAGACGATATTCAGATTCGTGGTCATGCGGTCGAGTGCCGGATAAACGCCGAAGATCCAGAGCGCTTTATCCCCAGCCCGGGACAAATCCAACGCTTTCATTCGCCAGGTGGCATGGGTGTACGCTGGGAGTCCCATGTCTATACGGGCTATCACGTGCCTCCCCATTACGACTCCATGGTCGGCAAGCTTATTTGTTATGGGGAAAACCGCGACGTTGCGATTGCTCGCATGAGAAATGCGCTCGCTGAAACAGTGATCGACGGCATAAAAACCAATATCCCACTCCAGATCGACATTATGAATGACGAGCACTTCCAACGCGGTGGTGCCAACATTCATTACCTCGAGAAGAAGCTCGGCTTGTCATGACCAGAGCGTAGAACGATAAATAGACGCAAAGCGGCCTGCATGTTTGTAGGCCGCTTTTTGTTTGCAGCATGCACAGTGTTGATCTGATAACATCTTCAGTATTCCTTATCCTGACACGAGATTCACCATGCCTTGGATCCAATTAAAACTGAACGCCAATGCCGACAATGCTGAAGCACTTGGCGATCTACTGATGGAAGAAGCCGGCGCGTTGTCTGTGACCTTCCTTGATGCCAAAGACACCCCGGTTTTTGAGCCTTTACCCGGCGAAACCCGCTTGTGGGGCGAAACTGATATCATGGCGTTGTATGATGCACAAGCCGATATGGATACCGTATTAGCGGTACTAAACGCGAGCCCATTGCTGGCTGACAACTTTGCCCACAAGATCGAGCAGCTCGAAGACAAAGACTGGGAACGGGCATGGATGGATAACTTTAAGCCGATTCAATTTGGCGAGCGGCTGTGGATCTGTCCGACCTGGTGTGAGG
>NZ_MUFH01000229.1:0-4334 GCF_001996115.1 Salinivibrio sp. MA427 | reverse complement strand
AAGCACATGAGGGTCACCCAAGGTGCGTTGTTCCGGCATTTTCCAAGCAAGGATGCGATCTGGGAGGCCGTCATCGGCAGGGTGACCGAACGTGTGATGAAACTGTTAGATAAGGCCGCTGCCTCGGCGAATAGCCCGCTGGCCGCGCTCGAGGCGATATTCCATGGCCATATCACGTTTATCGTCGAGCATCCTGGCGTGCCTCGGCTGATGATGGGGCAGCTGCAGCATGCCCGGCCGACGCCGGCGAGACGTATGGTTCGCTCGCTGCTGTTTCTCTACCGTGAGCGGATCGAGAGATTGTTGAACGAGGCGCAGGAGGCTGACGAACTGCGTCAAGAGCTGAATATCGAAATGGCCGCCACGCAGTTCATCGGCACCATCCAAGGCCTGGTCATGCAGTCGCTGATTTTCGACAATATGAACCATATGGTCGAGCAGGCCGAGGGGGCGTTCCACCTCTACTGTCATGGTATCCAGAAAGCACAAGGGGCGTACCGATGACAGGCCTGAATCAACGCTTGGGGCGTTTTTTGGCGGTAGTCATTGGCCTCGCCATCGGTGCGGCGCTTCTGGTCTTCTTCGTGGTTAATCGGCAGGTTCCCGAGCACAGTGACTCACCACCTGCCCCCAAGGTGGTGGCAGTGATCGAGGCGCAGCCACTGGCGTTTCGCCTTGAGGCACGTGGTCACGGCGTGGCGCGCCCTGCCGAAACCTGGCAATCCGTTGCCAACGTCTCGGGCCGGGTGGTGGAGCGCCACCCGCATCTGGAGAGCGGCACCCTGCTGCACGAAGGTACCTTGCTGCTGGCATTGGACCCTAGTCGCTACGAGCTGGCTATCGCCGAGGCCGAGGCGGAGTTGAATCAGCTCAAGGCAGAAGAGGCCAATACCCGGCGTTTGCTGGATTTGGAACGCCAGGCACTCGATTTTACCGAGCAGGAGCTTTCACGAATAGAGCGGCTGGCGGCCACAGGTGCTGTCTCCATTTCTCAGCGTGATGCTCAACGTCGCAGCGCTGTGGGGCAGCGCCAGGCGGTGGCCACTCTTGAGAATACCTTGGCCTTGCTACCAGCCCAGCGCGAGCGGGTATCGGTGCGGCTTGCCCAAGCTCGCCATGACTTGGAGGATACCCGCTTCGAGGCGCCCTATGACCTGCGTCTCGGTGAGGTGGACGTAGAGCTTCATCAGTTCGTGGGTGTGGGTCAGCGGTTGTTTGAGGCGGATAGCCTGGCGGCTGCCGAGGTGGAGRCACGGCTTCCCTTCAGCATGGTACGACGCCTCCTGGGCAGTGTGGCACTGGTCGAGCTCGATCCCGGCATCCTAGATCTGAGTGAGCGCATCGATCTTGACTCGATCGATGCAGAGCTGGAGCTGGTCGGAGCACCCGGGGTTAGCTGGGAAGGTCGGGTTGTGCGCGTGGCCAGCGGCCTCGACCCGGCCACCCGCGCCGTGCGAGTAGTCGTAAGGGTTGAGGAGCCTTGGCGCGATGCCCGGCCACCTAACCATCCGCCACTACAGCGCGACATGTACACACGAGTGCGCCTGTCGGCACGCAGTCCCGTAGCACAACTCGTGGTCCCCGCATCGGCCCTCCATCAAGGTGAGGTCTACCTTGCTGACGAGCACGCTCGCCTGGTCAGGCGCTCGGTGTCCGTCGCCTTCAAGCAGGGAGACCTGGCAGTGATCGAATCGGGCCTCGCCCCGGGCGAGCGGGTCATCGTCGACGACCTCCAACCAGCCATCGAGGGTATGGCGCTGGCGCCTCGCCGCGACGTGGCCCTAGAGGCACGTCTGACCGCCCAGGCTCTGGGTGAAGTAACGTCAGGAGAACGGCAATGATTCGCTGGTTTGCCGCTCATCCCACCGCCGCTAATCTGCTGCTAATGCTGCTGCTGGCTGCCGGGCTGTTCGCCGCACCCAACCTCAAGCGTGAGACCTTCCCAGATTATCGCCCAGTGGAAGTGTCTGTGGAGGTGGTCTATCGCGGGGCGAGCGCCGCCGACGTCGAGGACGCCGTGTGTCGGCGTCTGCACGATGCCGTTAAAGGTGTGGAATTTCTCGACGAGTTCAGCTGTGTGGCTCAGGACAACCTGGCCAGTGCCACGGCAACCATGTCAGCCGGGGGGGATGCCATTCGCTTCCTCAATGAGATCGACACCGAGGTGAGCGCCATCACCGAGCTGCCGGCCCGCGCCGACTCCCCTGTTGTGCGGGAGCTTCATCGCAGTGACATGGTGGCGGCTGTGGCGGTGTCTGGGGATATGCCGATGCACCAGCTCGAGGATTACGCTCTGCGCTTGGAAGAGCGCATTATGACGCTGCCTGGCGTGGCTGAAGTAGCGATCCACGGGAGGTCCCAGCGCCAGTGGCAGGTCGCAGTGCCACGCGAGGCACTGGGCCAGCACGGCCTCTCGGCGCGGGAGCTGGCACGTCGAGTGGCCAGTCAGAACCTTGACCTACCACTGGGCACCCTGGAAACCGCCGACCGCGATATCCTTATGCGCTTCACCGACCAGCGCCGCTCTCTGGCTGAGCTGGCCGATCTGGTAGTGGTCTCCGATGCCGGGGGCGGCGAGCTGACCCTGGGCGAGCTGGCCACCATCACCGAGACCGGTGAGCAGGCTGAAGAGCGAATCCGCTTCAACGGTGAGCCGGCGCTGGTGCTGGAGGTGAGCAAGGCGCTGCGAGACGACGCCCTGACGGTCAARGAGTCTTTGGACACGTTGCTTGAGGCGGAATGGCGGCGATTCGACGGGGATATCTCTCTGACGCTGACCCAAGATGCGACCAGTATCGTTCGCGACCGCCTGCAGATGCTGGTGGATAACGGCTTAATGGGGCTGGTGTTGGTGGTGCTGGTGATGAGCCTCTTCTTCCGTCCGCGCCTAGCTCTGTGGGCCGTTCTGGGCCTGCCTGCGGCCTTCATGGGGGCCTTCATCGTCATGGCCCTGACCGGGCTGTCAATGAATATGATCACCTTGGTGGCACTGCTGATGGCTATCGGCATCGTCATGGATGATGCCATCGTGATCACAGACAGCATTGCCGTCCACGCCCTGAAAGGGACCTCACCGGTGGAGGCGGTGGTAGCGGGTACCCGCCAGGTGTTACCCGGCGTACTTTCGTCGTTTCTTACCACGGTCGCGGTATTCGCCCCGCTCTCCTTCCTGGCCGGCGAGCTGGGCGCGGTGCTTGAAGTGCTGCCGGTGGTGCTGATCGCCGCTCTGGCAGCGAGCCTCATCGAAGCATTCTGGATCTTGCCCCATCATCTTAAGGGCAGCGTGGGGCGACTTGCCAGTGGGCACAACTCGCGCTTCCGTGTCGCATTCGAACGACATTTTGACAGGTTCCGCGAGTCGGTCGGTCGGCTGGCCGACCGGGCGATACGATTTCGCCATGCGGTGTTGGGAATCATTTTCGCCATTATGCTGGGCTCTTTCGGCTTTATGGCTGGAGGGCATGTGGGCAGTGAGGCGATGCCGGATATTGATGGCGATGTCCTGGAGGCCCGTATCCTGATGCCCCAGGGTACCCCCCTAGCACGTACCGAGGCGGTGGCCGAGCGAGTCGAGGCGGCAATCCGTGAGCTTGATTTACGCTACTATCTGGACCAGCCGGGGGGAGCATCCCTGGTCGAGGCGATTCAGGTGCGCTTTAACCACAACCCCAGCGCCAGGGAGGCAGGTCCTCATGTGGCCACCGTCATCGTCGACCTGCTGACTGCGGAGCGTCGCCGGGTGACCCTGGACGAGCTGACCGCCGCCTGGCGTGAGACCATCGGTGAGATCGAGGGGCTTCAGCGATTAATTATCCAGGAGCCCGGCTTCGGCCCCGCCGGGGTGCCCGTGGAAGTGCGCCTGGCCGGAGAGAACTTGGAGGCCATGAAGGCGGCGGCGCTAGAGTTGGGCGACCATCTAGAGAATTATGCAGCCGTCTATAATGTCTTCGACGACCTGCGCTTGGGCAAGCCTCAATTGACCTTCTCGATGGCCGAGGGCGCCCATGGCTTGGGCCTCTCCGCCGAGGAGGTGTCCGGGCAGTTGCGTGCGGCGCTGCTGGGGGAGGTTGCCGATACCCTGCGCATCGGCAATCAGGAAATCGAGGTGCTGATTCGCCTAGCCGAAGCGGACAGGACCTCTCTCGACAACTTGGTTGATTTGACCATTGCCCTGCCGGAAGGAGGCCGGGTGCCGCTGGAGGTGGTGGCCAACGCCGAGGAGCGGCGCGAGTGGGCGCGCATTACCCGCATCGACGGACGGCGTACCGTAACCGTGGAGGCCAACGTGGATGCGCGGCATGCCACCGGCCAGGCAATCGTCGATGATCTCGTCG
>NZ_MUFH01000228.1:0-4347 GCF_001996115.1 Salinivibrio sp. MA427 | reverse complement strand
ATCAAGCGCGACACCGCCAAACAACTCAGCCAAGACTATGCGCAAATTGCCCCAACGCTACAGCGCAATATTAATAGTTATGGCTTAAATGCCCCCTTATCGGCACTGACACAGCCTCAAGCGCACAGCTCACGCAGTAAACGCAGCCTGGATACTCAGCTGCACAGCGCTGACCGTGCATTGCGTGAGGCGCAAGGCGTCGAAGACGTCGCCGACCAACTGCTCGAAGTACGCTTAGCCGACCCAAGCATGCTCGCGCGTTGGCAAGCCGGCCAAGCGCCTTTGTTTGCCTTTGAGCCGGCCGGTGATGAAAAAAGCTGGACCCAGATTGAGGCCTTTGACACTGAGGGCAACACCCACTGGCTAGACGTCTATCAAATGCCTGACCGCCCCGTGTTAGTGATTGATACGGACGGCAAAGCGGCATTAAAAGCCGGATTGGAAGTGATGCGTCGCACCTTGGCGGAGCAGAACCCAGCACCACGGATGCGTCGTAGTGCACGCATGATGGCACAAGCCCCAGCCCAACCCATTGACACCACAGTGCTAAAAACCATCCGCCTGGCCGACGATAAAGAACCGTGGATCTCCGGCGCGGCAGAAGTGTATGCCATTGTCACCGGTGTGAACCCAAGCCGTGACGAACCAACGCTCGACATTGTCGATATGCCGTATTTGGATTACGACAAAACCACCTATTACCCCAACCAAGTGATGATCCATTGGGATCGTTATCGCTGGGGCGCGGCAGACGTGATCTTAATGGAGCAAGACGACGGCACCAACTACAAAGAGCTGGCGCTGAAACTTAACGAGGTGGCGAGTGATATCCTAGCCGCGATCCCCGACTTGGAAGCGCAAGCCTATGGCGTGGTCACGCAAATCACCGGAAAAATCATCGAAGCCATCCCCGACGGCTGGCTGACCAACGATGATGACTTTGTTGATGTGTACTACACCCTGCTTAAAGGCCGTGCATACCCAGACCAATACGGCGCCGGCGGCAATGCCATGGCAACCTGGGAGCCACTGACCATTGAGCCGACTCAATAACACAGGCTTGGTTTCATTGAGTGAGATAAACAAAACGCAGCCTCAGGGCTGCGTTTTTTCACTGTGACTTTACTGCCCTGGATCTCTATTACTCGTTCCCACGCTCCTGCGTGGGAATGCATACGAGATTTGAACCATGAACTGAAATCGTTACAAAATCTTCAAGCCGCACTTGTCGAGTTTGGTTACTCTGATTCTGCTGAACGGATCTCTGTTCTTACACGCTCGGACCCCGTCATACTTGGAAAGCCCTATAAAAGAAGTGATCGTTTCATCTAGCTACCCTCGTTTAGGTGCCTATCTAACTGACTTTTTATTACACAAAAATGCGCAAAAAAATGCAGCTTTCAACATTTTTACGCGCATAAAAGTGTATAAATTAACACTTTTATGCGCGTTAAAGTGTTATCCGTGACAGTTATTCGTGCTTACGGCAAGACGAGGAAAACAGGCTGCACAGWGTAAGCTTGCTCATGGTCCCGACCCCCTCCGTTCTACTGTGCCGACCTTATCAGACCAATCGGCCACTGTAATTGTTGCTCAATAAAGTTCACTATAAATCACTTTTGAAGTGGTTATATAAAAGACGATCTATAAGTGCAATTTAAGTTACTTTTACTCGTTCCCTCGCTCCTGCGTGGGAATGCATACGGAACTTAAGCCATCACCAGAGATCGTGACAAAATCATCAAGCCGCACTTGTCGAGTTTGGTTACTCTGATTCTGCTGAACGGATCTCTGTTCTTACACGATCTAACACCGTGGCCAATGTTAGTTGGCCACTACAATGACAAAATTTATACATCGATGGTGCCATTGGCGTAGGTGACACAAGCCCCGGTAAGATGTCAACAATGATGCGCTATGCCACCTGGGCGCCTGTCACGTTTGGCGCCAATTTTATCCACGATGTCGGATGGCGCGCGGCGGAAATCACACCCAGCTTGCGCGATCGAGAAGGCGCTTATGCCGACCTACGCGATATTCAGGATTTTTGAATACAGAACGCTTCGCTTACAGAGTACAGAAAAGAGCAGATCGTGTTCGAATCGGGGCTCAGCTCTTTCTGTATTCTGTATTCGGTATTCCGTAATCCGTAATCCGTCAAATGATGCCATTGGCGTAGGTGACACAAGCCCCGGTAAGATGTCAACTATGATGCACTATGCCACCTGGGCGCCAGTTGCACTGCGCCTGTTACGATTGGCGCCAAATTTAACATCGAGGTTAATCTTTGGCTTTGATGTCCGATGGCGCCGTGCAACGGGCGCGCGGCGGAAATCACACCCAGCTTGCGCGATCGAGAAGGCGCTTATGCCGACCTACGCGATATTCAGGATTTTTGAATACAGAACGCTTTACTCGTTCCCACGCTCCTGCGTGGGAATGCATACGGAACTTAAGCCATCACCAGAGATCGTGACAAAATCATCAGGCCGCACTTGTCGAGTTTGGTTACTCTGCATTTGCCATTAAAGAAGCTTGCTCATTTCTGGCACACCGTCGGCTTGCGTTAGCAAGTATGCACACTCTGTTTGGATGAGTGACACACATAGCTCTATGTGTTCACGTTCCCCATCGTCGATTCCTTGAGCATCGGTAAGGTCAACCGCTTCCTTCAGGGCATTTTTTATAGCACCAACGGTTTCTACCATTATGGAAGCCATTTTGGTGCCTGAATAACCGAGCAGAGCACCGAACTCGGCTAAATCATAGCTGGTGATTGGACGTTGGAAGTTGCCTTTCGGCGGATTTTGAAAGTCTTCACTTTCCCAATCGCCAATCGACATTGCAAAATATTGCGGGATACTGGCGGCTCGCCCCTCATCAGCAGACAATTTACCACTTCGCGAATTGCGCTTTGCTCCCTCTTGAGCAATAGCTTCTATGCTCACTAAATCATAAAAAGGGGTCAGCTCTAGGCCTTTAGGGGTGACGAAGAAGCTAATATTTTTACCATGAGCATCATAGTTTAGCGTTGCGAGATTAAAGAGCATCCATTGGGTAAGTTTTAGGTTGGTGGTTACCGTGTCTATGGTTTTGACGCTCAGTAGACGCGGGAAAGAAACGCCATCGCGCATATACACGCCATCGCCGTCATCCCCATTCTGACGCTCGTATTTATAACCTGGAGGTAAGTCAGTCGCCTGACAGCCATCAATAACATGTTTTCGTTGAACGACATCACGAGCCTCGATATAGGCACGATCGAACCGCTCTATGCTCAGTGTCCTCGTCTTCCCAATGCGAGTTAACTCAACACTAGCGACGTCCAAACCAGCTAGCTTGGCTAATGTCATGCAGAAGAACTCATTAACAGCAATACACGGTGCTTTACCGCTTTCAAACTTCAGAATACAGTTGGAACTTAATTTTCCTTCACCAAATCCCCATTCATCGCCGCGCTTAAGTACGTTTAACTTGTTTTGCACACCTGCAACCGAAAGGCGAACCTTACCGTCCCAATAAACCAATGGCGCTAAGTTACGCTCTAATCGGTCTACCAACTCCTCATTAGGTACAGGTCTAAAGCTGGTTGCTTGAGGCTCCGAACCTGGCACTCGAAAAGATAATGCACCAGATGTTTCCGCACCAAGTTTACGAATCAGCCCGAACGTGTTGCTTTTGGAGATAGTGGTGTTTTGTATCATCTCCTCAAAGGCTTCTCCTTCAGGAAGGAGATTTCTGAGATAGTTCTCGATACTACGTGGAGAAGCCTGATCAACGAAAGGGATGTGTGGTGAAATCGGGAACCCCGTGTGTTTCCATTCACCTTCATAGATGAATGAGAACTCTGTTTCTGTTCCGACGGGGAGAATCAAACGACCAATTTTGGTATTCGTACCGATAAACACGTCTAACTGTTGTAACTTACTCATACCAACCGTCCTCAGTGCTTGTCACGCTGTTTTCAGCTTGGGAGGTTATTTGGCTATGTGGACGAGCAAATAGGTTTAAGTCGATAAGGCGTAACGACAGCCCTAAGATATCCATGAGGACAAGTACATTGGCAAAGGTGACACTGGTATCGCCTTTTTCTATCTTCATGACTGTTCTACGAGATAAGTTGGCTTTTGAAGCGAGATCATCAATACGCCAGCCTCTATCCGTGCGCTTTGAGCGAATAGCGCTCCCCAGCGTTTCCATACTGAACTCAGTATTCAAATCAGGCATAGGTTGTGCCTTTACCATCTTGCCTTTTTTCATAAGTGCCTTTTAGTGTACTTTTGTCACTTTTAAGTTCGCCTCACCATATAAGTTCACTATAACTCACTTTTGTCGTGAATGTATAAG
>NZ_MUFH01000227.1:0-4348 GCF_001996115.1 Salinivibrio sp. MA427 | reverse complement strand
CAATAACGCCTTTTTCATCATTCACCCGCTCTATCGCTTCCATGACAGCAATGGTATCGGTACCTATCGGGTTTTCAGGATCATCAACACCTGCAGCAATGGCGATATTCGCTTTGCCTTGGGTCATTTGGGTCGCTAATTCAGCGACCCCCTCAGCAAGGCGACGACTATGAGAGACAACAACAATTCCCACCATCTTAATTACCTGCTATTGCTTGCTTTAGTGCTTTAATCATTAATAGAGAGGACGTTGCACCGGGATCTTGATGGCCGATACTGCGCTCACCTAAATAGCTCGCTCGTCCTTTTTTCGCTTGCATTTCAATGGTGGCTAATACATTCGCTTCTGCGAGATCAACCATCTCATTATGTAAGTGATCAGCACTTGTGCCCTTATCTAACGATGCCTTTATACTCGTCAAAACCGGTAGCCAAACATCACACATGGTTTTGTCGCCTAATTCAGCTTTACCACGAGAAACCACACCATCGACCCCACTTTTTAGCGCGTCGATCAGCTCTTCAAAGGTTAATTGTTCTCGAGTCCCGACAGCCGCCGCTGTGCGAATAAATAACGTGCCATATAAAGGGCCGCTTGCGCCTCCGACACTAGACAATAATGTCATTCCCGTATTTTTTAGAATGCTACCAATGTTTTGCTCGACAATTTGAGGCAGTTTTTCCGCGACTTTCTTAAAGCCACGATTCATGTTGAGACCATGGTCGGCATCGCCGATATCACGATCAAGATCCGTGAGAAAATCTTGGTTGTCTTGATAGGTCGTCGCACACAACTCTAACCAGTGAATAATATGTGTTTTTTCAATTTGCATGTTATTTCCCCTGTTACCAGTTGATCGCGGCAGTATCAACGGGTGCATCAAAAAGTTCTAACATCTCTTTATCCGCTTTGAGTAAGGTGATTGACACCCCTTCCATATCAAGCGACGTACAGAAGTTACCTACCCTATTTCGTACGATGCGGAATCCCGCTTGCTCGCAGTTATGCGCTAGACGGCGATACACGCCGTAAAGCTCAGAAATTGGCGTGCCTCCCATACCATTGACCATCACGATGTAGTCATGATCGGCAGAAAAAGGCTCAATACTAGACACGACCTCATCCCATTCGCCTTCTTCACGATTCCAAATCCGTAACGTGCGCTGATAAGGTGCGTTTTCAGCGAGTTCAGCAAACATGTCATCCACCAAAGTATCGACGTCTGTGTATTGCATGCGTTTAATACCAGGCTCACCATGGATACCAACACCAAACTCCACTTCATTATCTTCTAAGATAAACGACGGCTTACCTGCGGCTGGCACGACACAAGCATTAAGCGCGACACCAAAGGATCGGCACTGGTTATTGACGCGTCGAGCAAGCGCTTCACACTGTGCCAACGTATAACCTTTACTTGCCGCAGCGCCGACTAATTTCTCCACTAACACAGTACCTGCCACGCCACGACGGCCAGCGGTGTAAAGGCTATCTTTCACGGCCACATCATCATCCACCAAGACTGATCCAACACTGATACCATCGGTATGAAGTAGCTCCACGGCCGTTTCAAAATTCAACACATCGCCCGTGTAGTTTTTAATGATAAAAAGCACGCCCTCACCGGTGTTTACTTGGTTACCACACTCATACATTTGATCCGGTGTGGGCGATGTAAAGACTTCTCCCGGGCACGCTCCGGTCAACATACCTTTACCAATAAAACCCGCATGCAATGGCTCATGACCACAACCGCCACCAGACACTAACGCGACTTGTCCTGGTGTTTCCTCATGCCACATATAACGAGGTTCGTAATTGGCCTTTAACTCAGGACGGGACAACGCAAGGCCTTCCATTTGTTGCAAGACAACATCATCGACTTGATTGATTAGTTTTTTCATCGTTCTATCTCATTCCATTTATTTTCACGTAGGGTATTAACTCATCTTAAGCAGAGAAAACAGGGGCTCAACAAAAATTATTTTGTTCCATAGTGGAACAATTTATCTTTTTATTTCGTTTCAATATGGAACATGAATAACGCAAACAGTCTGAATAGTGATCAATGCCATAAAGCAGGGTTTGTCGTTTTTTCTTTCGCGACGGATTTGACACTGCGGTCATAAAAGCTCAATTCAAATCCTCGATATCCTTTCTCGTTTGAGCTGTCAGTCCTAATATAGCGCCTTCCCTACAATGGTTTTTCATTGCAGAAAACACACAGAATAAAGAATAAAGGTCTGAGTTATGGACAAAATAATTATTAGCCCCAGTAAATACGTCCAAGGTGAGCAAGTACTGAGCTCGATTGCACACTATGTAAAAAGTCTTGGTGAGAAACCATTAGCCATCGCTGATGCGTTCGTGACCGACTTGGTGGGTGCAGAGGTAAAACAGAGTTTTGCTGATGAAGAGATATCACTCGCAACCAATATTTTTAATGGCGAGTGTTCGCGTGCTGAGATTGAGCGCATCACCGATATTTGTGCGACACAGCAACATGATGTCATCGTCGGTATTGGCGGCGGGAAAACATTAGATACGGCAAAATCCGTTGCTTTCTATACCAAAATTCCCGTTGTTGTTGTGCCGACCATCGCGTCTACAGATGCGCCAACGTCGGCTCTCGCCGTTATCTATACCCCAGAAGGTGAATTTTCTGAATACTTGATGATTCCTAAAAATCCGGACATGGTGATCATGGATACGTCGATCATCGCTAAAGCACCGGTTCGCTTACTGGTTTCTGGGATGGGTGACGCGCTATCAACTTACTTTGAAGCTCGTGCAAATATGACGTCAGGTAAAGCAACCATGGCCGGTGGGCTTGCGACCCGGTCCGCGCAAGCGCTAGCAAAACTGTGTTATGAAACATTACTTGAAGATGGCTTAAAAGCGAAAATCGCAGTAGAAAATGGTGTGAGTACCAAGGCGGTAGAAAACATTATTGAAGCCAACACCTACCTAAGCGGTATCGGTTTTGAGAGCAGTGGCCTAGCTGGCGCACATGCCATCCATAACGGTCTCACCAAGCTTGAGGAGTGCCACCACCTTTACCATGGCGAGAAGGTGGCATTTGGTACACTTGTTCAACTCGTACTCGAAAACGCGGCAATGGAAGAGATAAATACCGTCCTCGCTTTCTGCCGTTCCGTTGGCCTACCGACCAATCTTTTTGATATGGGCGTAAAAACGCTGAATCATACGACGTTGCGTGCGGTGGCAGAAGCATCAACTGCTGAAGGAGAGACTATCCATAACATGCCATTTCCTGTAACGGCAGATAATGTTTATTCCGCAATTTTAACGGCGCATCAACTGGGTCAATAGTGCATCGCCTACCGCATAAATTGAGACATATCGGATCATAAAAAAACGCCCAGCAAGGTGGCTGGGCGGGAATGGAAGGTCAACCACTGGCTGACGCAACATCAGAACAAGAACATTGCACTGATAATTACGCAGTGCAATGTTTGTTGGTTCACTGGCAATAAAGGATTAATCAAACGGCGTCGAATCACCACGACCCTGGCGTCGAATTTCAGGCGCACCGTCGCTAAAATCGACCACCGTCGTTGGATGCTCACCCAACACCCCACCGTGCATGATCAAATCCACACTGTGTTCTAAATGATCGCGTATCGCTTCGGGATCGGATTCGGTGAAATCATTACCGGGCAGAATCAGCGAGGTCGACATTAGCGGCTCACCCAACGCTTCGAGCAAATCWAGGGCGATTTGATTATCGGGAACACGAATGCCAATGGTCTTACGTTTTGGATTCATCAAACGTTTTGGCACTTCTTTGGTCGCTTTAAAAATAAAGGTATACGACCCTGGGGTATTGTTCCGGATTAGCCGAAACGCAACATTATCCACCCGTGCATACAGTGAAAGCTCAGAAAGATCGCGACATAGCAACGTAAAATTATGATCTTTATCGAGATCACGAATACGGCAAATACGCTCTAGCGCTTGTTTATTCTCAAGCTGACAGCCAAGCGCATAGCCCGAATCAGTCGGATAAATAATCACCCCACCGTTTCGCACAATTTCCACCGCTTGCTTGATCAGCCGCGCTTGCGGATTCTCTGGGTGGACATAAAAAAACTGACTCATGGTTCCTCCTGCTGTAGCTTGACCACGTTTTGGATGCGCACCGCAACCCAGCGATAGTGGCCGACGCGCCGGATAATCCTTATTATCCTTCTATTGTAACGCGTCTGACTGGTTGCTATCTAGTTGATTTATTGATTGCTGTTTCTGCTCGGCAGCCTCTAACCATGCCCAATTCCACCAAAGCGGCTGGCAGTCTTTAGGCAGCCATAGATTTCGGCCTAGCTC
>NZ_MUFH01000226.1:0-4372 GCF_001996115.1 Salinivibrio sp. MA427 | reverse complement strand
AAAATAACAACTTATTAACAAATTATTGCATTATTACCTATCAAAATTGACCGAGATCGCGAATGTGTAATCCGAGGCTTTTATACTTTGCGTATTTGGCTAGATTCGTTAGCTTAGAAGCAGGCAGTCATAAAAGGGTCACACCAACAAGTTAGACTGCCTAATAATATCGGCAGCATGATTATTAACTATTGGCATAACTCTTGCTGCCGTTATGAGACAAGAAAGGATGACTGTAATTCTGGTTTAAAGTGGTTCCAGATGCGGCTTCAGGCATCTCGTTATATTTGCTTGTTGTAGTGAATGGAGTCATAGATGAAGAAACTGGCATTAGTAACTGGCGCAAAAGGCGGCATTGGATCAGCGATCACCGAAAAGTTAGTTGATGATAATTATCGCGTCATTGCAACACACTTCACGGGCGGTGGTCAGTGCGCACAAGACTGGTTTGAAGAAAAAGGGTTCAAACAAGATCAAGTGCGCCTATTCGAACTTGATGTTACCGATACAGAACAATGCGCTACACGTCTTGCTAAACTGCTTGAAGAAGAAGGCACAATCGATATCTTGGTAAATAACGCCGGGATCACGCGTGACAGTGTATTCAAAAAGATGGATGCCGATAAATGGCACGACGTCATCAACACCAACCTCAATAGCCTCTTTAACGTCACTCAACCTTTGTTCGCTGCCATGTGCGAAAAGGGAGGTGGACGTATCATTAATATCTCGTCTGTAAATGGTCAAAAAGGCCAGTTTGGCCAAGCAAATTATGCCGCAGCGAAAGCAGGGATGATGGGCTTTAGCAAATCGTTAGCTGCCGAAGGAGCCCGCGCAGGCGTCACCGTGAATGTGGTTGCGCCAGGGTATACCGCGACGCCCAYGGTAACGGCCATGCGCGAAGACGTACTTGAGTCGATTACCAATCAAATCCCGATGAAACGCTTGGCAAAGCCAGAAGAAATTGCGGCTTCCGTGGCTTACCTCGCAAGCGAGGCAGGCGCATACATTACGGGTGAAACGCTGTCGGTCAACGGCGGCCTGTACATGCAATAAATCAAGGATAGATTGATGGAACGCATTTTTATTGTGGCGGCAAAACGCACCGCCATCGGTGCTTTTTCAGGCACGCTCAAAGATATCCCTACCGGCCAATTGGCTGCCTATGCTATCAAAGGCGCATTAGCTGAAGGTCGATTAACTGGTGAGGCTATCGACGAAGTGATTGTTGGCAATGTAGTCAGCGCCGGACAAGGAATGGGAATAGGTCGTCAAGCAGCTATCTATGCCGATATCCCTACTCATGTTCCCGCATACTCTATCAATATGGTCTGCGGCAGTGGGAGCAGAAAACGTTGCTAAAAAAATGGATATCACTCGCGAGCAACAAGATCAGTTTGCCCTACACAGCCAGCAAAAAGCGGTTGCAGCGATAGAAGCCGGTCGCTTTAAAAGCGAGATCACTCCCATTGAGATTAAGCAGCGTAAGCAGACCATTACCTTTGACACCGATGAGTATCCTAAAGAAGACGTAACCCTTGAGGGGCTGGGAAAATTACGTCCCGCCTTTGATAAAGAAGGCTCGGTGACCGCGGGGAATGCATCAGGCATCAACGATGGTGCCAGTGCGGTGATCTTAGCCTCCGAATCGGCAGTCAATAAACATGGGCTCACCCCATTAGCAGAAGTAAGTGCCTATTCACAGCACGGGGTTGATCCTAGCGTCATGGGGTTAGGCCCAGTAGGTGCGGTGAACACCGCACTCGATAAAGCCAATCTCACTCTCGATAACATTGATTTGTTTGAACTCAACGAGGCATTTGCTGCGCAAGCACTCGGGGTGGTTCACCAACTAGCAGAGCACCACAAGACGACGCCCGATGCCATCTTGGCACGTGCTAACGTCAATGGCGGAGCAATTGCACTTGGCCACCCGCTTGGTGCATCCGGCAACCGAATTGTTGTGACCTTGCTACACGAGCTTGCGCGAAGAGGCGAAACCTATGGCGTTGCTTCTTTGTGTATTGGCGGCGGTATGGGTACGGCTTTAGTAATTAAGCGTACACAAGCATAAACGGACACTTGCGACCTTGGGGTAAATCCCCAGAACAACACTATCAGGAGATACACCATGTACACAGATATGTTTAAAGCGTTTTCTGAGCAATCTGAAAAAGCCCTGGCTCCCTACGTTAATTTTAACAAGCTGGTAGCCAAAAACGTCGAAACACTCACCGAACTGCAAATGAATGCGATGCGCACATACAGCTCGCTCGGTCTTGAGCAGATGAAAGCAGCCAGCGAAGTCAAAGATGTCACCAGCATGACATCATTTAGCAGCCAGCAACTGGCAGCATTGACCAAACTGTCTCAGCAAATGATGGATGACAGCACCAAACTGCAAAACATCGCTAAAGAGTTCAAAGAAGATATCGACAAAATCACGGCTGAAAACATGAAAGCCGGCACCCCAGCATAAAGGCAGGGTTACTGCACTATCGCCTGCTACTCACCGTAGCAGGCATTTATAGTGCTTTTCCGATCAAGAGGGCAACATTATGTTTCATCACTTCTTTTCGGACTACCTTGCCAGGCTGCAAGAACAAAACCAGCAATGGTGGCAGGATCTTGAGCAGGGCAAGGCAGCCGTAGACACACCGTTTAATCAAGCCATGCAGGAAGTCAGCCTGCAAGACACTGCTCAATTGCTGGAAGGCGCGGCTCAACAACCCGCTGCACTTCTACAAGTACAGATGCAGTGGTGGGAACAACAAATGCAAATCTGGCAGAACGCCATGCTCGCCCGTGATAACACGGACGAAGTGATCAGCGAAGGTAGCGACGATAAACGTTTCAAGGACAAGGCGTGGCAAGAAGATGTCCTCTATAACTTTATCAAGCAATCGTATCTGTTATTTGGACGTACCTACATGGAAACCATTGAGGCCATCGAAGGACTCGATGATAAAACCCGTGAGCGTCTCTCTTTTTTCTCTCGCCAAGCCATTAATGCCATGGCCCCCAGCAACTACATCGCGACCAACCCAGAGTTGTTAAAAATGACGCTGGAATCAAAAGGTGAGAACTTGCTGCGTGGCATGGAGCAGTTAAAGCAAGACATGGAGTCAAGCGCCGACATCCTAAAAGTACGCATGACCAATAATAACGCTTTCCGCGTTGGCGATGACGTTGCTAACACCCCAGGAGACGTGGTGTATAAAAATGACCTGTTTGAGCTTATTCAATACCGCCCAGTCACCGAAAACGTCCATGCCACCCCTGTGTTAGTGGTGCCGCCTTTTATCAATAAATATTACATTCTCGATTTGCGCGAGAAAAACTCACTGGTTCGTTGGTTAGTAGAACAGGGACACACCGTCTTCTTGATGTCATGGCGCAATCCATCTGCTGAGCAAGCTGATATTGGCTTTGAAGACTATGTCACGCAAGGGACAGTAAAAGCTGTCAGTGCGATTGAAGACATCACCGGCCAATCACAGATTAATGGTGTCGGCTATTGTATTGGCGGAACCGTATTAGCGTGCACCATTGCCTACTACTCTGCCAAACGCATGAAAGCGCGTATTAAGTCGGCAAGTTTCTTTACTACCTTACTCGATTTCTCACAGCCTGGTGAAATTGGCGCTTACATCAATGATAGTCTCATCCGAGCCATAGAAGCGCAGAATACTGCTCGCGGTTATATGGATGGGCGATCGCTGAGTGTGACCTTTAGCTTGTTGCGGGAAAATAGTCTTTATTGGAACTACTACATCGAGAACTATCTGAAAGGGAATAGCCCAGTCGATTTTGATTTGCTGTATTGGAACAGTGACAGTACCAACGTGGCAGCTAAAACCCATAATTTTATCCTGCGCGATTTATACCTCGAAAATAAGCTGGTGCAAGATAAGGGCGTTAAAGTCGGTGGTGTATGGATTGATCTCAATAAAATCAAAGTTCCCAGTTATTTTATTTCCACTAAAGAAGACCATATTGCTCTGTGGCAAGGCACGTACCGTGGTGCGCTCAATGTCGGTGGCAATAAAACCTTCGTATTAGGTGAGTCCGGCCATATTGCAGGGATTGTTAATCACCCAGTGAAGAAAAAATACGGCTTTTGGACCAATGACCACCTCGCAGAGACGGCAGAGGAGTGGCTGGAAGGCGCGTCTCACCAGACTGGATCATGGTGGACACATTGGGAAAAATGGTTACGAAGTTATAGTCCCGACGAACAAGTTGAGCCCTACCCAACAGGATCAGACAGCTACCCTGTACTTTATGCTGCACCAGGTGAATATGTACGCCAGGTACTGCCGGTTAAATCGGACGTTGAGCCGAAATCAGCCGAATCTGAACCGGTAAAAGA
>NZ_MUFH01000225.1:0-4418 GCF_001996115.1 Salinivibrio sp. MA427 | reverse complement strand
TCGCGACGGTGTCTCGACACTCTTTTTCTATCCCTCCTTACTCATGATGCTGGCATCATTAGTGATTTCTTGGTTATTTCGTAAAAGTAAGCTCAATCAGGTCACCTTTCGCGATGCCTTGTTGTTTTCAACGCTGACTTGGGTGTTGGTGGGGCTACTTGGCGGAATACCAATAAAGCTAGTGACAGGCGTTAACTTTGCCGATGCAACGTTTGAATCTATTAGCGCACTGAGCACCGCCGGAGCAACTATTCTCAGTGGTCTCGATGACATGCCAGCGGCATTTCTGCTGTATCGCCAATTTCTCCAGTGGATGGGAGGTTTAGGCGTCGTTATCTTTGTGGTTGCGGTGTTACCCATGCTCAACGTGGGGGGCATGCGGTTGCTTAAAGCAGAAACGCCAGGCCCGATCAAAGATGAAAAGCTATCGCCACGTATCGCTAAGACCGCACACTATTTGTGGGGGGTTTATCTGGTGATTACCTTGGCCTGCGCACTGGCGTATTATCTTGCGGGAATGAGTGCATATGATGCGATTGCACATAGCTTTTCCACGGTATCAACGGGTGGATTTTCAACCCATGACGCGAGTATGTGGTATTTTCAAAGTCATACGCTGCTTATGATTGCGAATGTCTTTATGCTATTGGGCGCGATTAACTTTGCGCTACATTTTCGTATTTTTCGCATCGGTTGGCGTGGTTTGAGGCTCTACATCGACGATGAGGAATCACGTGTGTTTCTTATTGTCGTGACGTGCATGTCGGCAATACTTGGCTTATATCTTTATAGTGAAGCACGCTACGACTCGCTGTGGGCCTCTCTTAGCTTTGCTGCATTTCACGTGGTGTCGTTTATTACCAGTACCGGCTTCGGTGCTGCTGACTTAAGTACTTGGCCGGCGGCCACGGCGTTGTTTTTGGTGTTTTGTGCCTATCTCGGTGGCTGTTCTGGCTCAACCGCGGGCGGGAATAAAATTATTCGTGACATCATTACGTTTAAAATTATCCGTCGCCAACTTCATCAATTGGTTCATCCGTCGGCAGTATTACCGATTCGGTATCAAGATAAAGTGGTGTCGAACGATGTGACCCAAGCGGTCATGGCGTTTATGTCGCTTGCCTCGCTGACGACCGGTGTCTTCACGCTATTAATGATGACAACCGGTCTCGATTTTTGGTCCTCTTTTACCGCTGTTGTGGCATGTATTAATGTCCTTGGCCCTGGGTTTGGCGAAGTGGGCAGCAACTTCCAGCCGGTCACAGACACCGGGATTTGGATACTCAATGTTGCCATGATCCTTGGGCGCTTGGAGTATTTCACCGTCCTTGCACTGTTTATGCCTCACTTTTGGCGTTGGTGAACCTGGCGTTTAAACAAGCTGTGTCGAGGATTCGGGTTGCAATGAAGCAACAAATTGCTCGATATGGTGATAGCGTGTATAGGGGTTTAAAAATACAGCTTTTTCTCCAGGAATAAACAAACATTGCCCGTGATGATCAAACTCTGTATGGGCAATGGATTCTACCCAATTTGTTTGTAGCTGTTTGCCTTTGCGGTTGAGGAAGTGTTGACGGTGAAACAAGCTATGTTGAGTGATGCTATCCACTTTATCACCAACGTGGTGAAGTGACTGCTCTTGTTGAAAAACGGCATCGACGTTTAGGGTTGCTGAAGGTTGATATAGACGAAAGGCGACTGTTGGCCCGAGATTATCTTTCGCAACAACTTTGCAGTGAGGAAGTGACGATAAGTGTGCTTTCAGGTATTCGGCATTTTGTAAGCCGTGTCCTACCATTGTTTGATAGCCGCGCTTGCCAAGCATATTCAACGCGCAATAACTCCCATAGACACCCGCGGCACCACGAGAACATTCTATGGTCGACTGCAAATGCGTTTGCGCTGTTTTGTTTGACTCGAAATAAGAGAAGTAGTGCGGATCTTGTTTTAGGTACTCCATATCGGCTTGGTGCTTAAACATCACCAAGCTTGCGGTATAGGGGACATATCCCCACTTTTGAAAGTCGATGGTCACAGAATCCGCAAAACGGAGTCCACGAATTTTTGGCGCTAATGCGTGAAGCTTCTCTAATAGATTGTTGTTCAAACCAATAGGGTTGGTGTCGAACGCGTAATCATTAAACATGATCAGTGGCCAGCCGACGGCGGCATCAACATGAATATGTGGTTTCACCGTGACATTAAAGCGTTGGCAAGCTTGCTCATTAATGCGACAGACACGCTCAACATCGTCAATCGCAAATGTATCTGTCGTACCAAAGGTGAGTAAGACAGTAGGGACGGGAATGCCCTCGGCAAAACAGTGATTGAGGGTGCGAGAAAAGTCATCCAGATCGAGCCGATTATTGCTATCGACTTCGATTCGGAGCGCTTGTCTGGGGATATCGGTGCCCAATAGACCTAAGTTCGTCATATTGGAGTAGTGACCCGCAAGTGAGTTAATCATGCGGAAGTCTTGCCCTTGCAACCCGCGTTGCCCGGAATGGGGGAACTGTTTTCTCAATCCCATTAAATATCCATACAAATTACCAAAGGTACCACCTTGCGTGAATATACCGGTAGATTGATCAGGTTCGTAGCCAATGAGATTGGCCATTTGCCGGACTAACGTCTTTTCTAACTCGACCGATAAACCCRCATATTCACTGTAGACTAGGTTAGGATTGGCCATTGTGGCCAGTAATGCACCGTGTATAGCAGGATCGCACGGTGCGGTAATCACATTTTCGACCGATCGAGGTGACGTCCAGTCTTTCGAATGGGTTGCCGCTTGTAATGCAAGCTTGGGAAAGGTGGTGGCGCCTAAGTCACTTTGTGTGGGGATCTCGGTTTGTTGCTTCAGTAACACATCACTGCTTTCAAACGCAGGCTGCATGCCATTCGCAAGCCAGTGCGCTAATTCTGGTGTGTGATAAATAGGCCAACGCTTAGGATCACGATTAAAAAAATGTTGGCGGATTGTTTGATACTGACTTAAAAAAACGGGCGTTAACGCGTGGGATATCAGTGAATGGGACATAACAACAACCTTTAACGATGATGATCAGGCAGCGGTAGTGCCGCCTGATCACGATGCTTAAAGCAATAGAGAGTGATGGCCTTTGGCCAGTGACACTTAGCGCAATTTAAAGTTATTAACCATCCGATCCAACTCTTCGTTAGAGTGGGTGAGTGACTTGGTGGCGGCAGAGGTTTGATTCCCGCTATCCACGAGTTTGCTCACCATATCGCGGATCGACAACATGTTCTTACTGAGCTCTTCAGCAACTGAACTTTGCTGCTCGGTAGCCGTTGCAATCTGTGTACTCACATCGTCAATTTCAGTGACCGACGCGCTCATAATCGTCAAGCTATTTGAGACTTCCGAGGTTTTATCAGCTGTGGTTTGACATTGCTCTTTGGTTTTTTCCATCGCTTCAACCACGCTGGACGTGCCATCGAGTAATGCAGTGAGCATGTCAGAGATTTCGGTTGTGCTGCTTTGTGTACGCGCCGCTAACGCGCGGACTTCATCGGCGACAACCGCAAAACCACGGCCCTGTTCACCAGCGCGTGCTGCCTCAATCGCCGCGTTTAACGCAAGGAGGTTGGTCTGTTCTGAAATATCGCCAATGACAGTTAAGACGTCACTAATCCGGTTTGCATCTGTATTCATGCTGGTAATACGGCCCGACATTTCTTCCACTTCATCAACCAGCGCACTGACCGTGACGACAGCGTTATCAACTACTTTTAGTGACTGATTGGCTTCTTTGCTGGCCGCTGCAGTAATGTTGTTAGATTGAGATACGTTCTCAGCAATACTCCGTGCGCTCTCGCTCATTTGAGTGATTGCGGTGACCACTTGCTCGGTTTCTGCTGAGTGAGCATCTAATACAGCTTCATTTTCACTGGTCGTTTGTGATAACTGGCTGATATTGGCCGAAATCGCCTGGCTGGACTCTGCCACGCTTAACATCATATTTTGTAAGTTTTCGACGAACCGGTTGAAGCCATCACTGATCTGGGCTAGGTCATCATTACCGTTAACGTCGAGGCGTGTTGTTAGGTCGCCCTCGCCGCGAGAGAGATCAAGGACCGCTTCTTTAAGCTTAAGGAGGGGTCGATAAGAGACCTGAATAATGCCATAAATGGCGCCCAGGCTGACGATCAAGAGTAATATCCCTGTGCCTACCGATTCGATTTGAGCATCGGTGACTTCAGCCAGTGCTGTTTTTTGATCGACAAAGACCATCAAGGTCCAGTATCTCCCCTCGGTCAAATTTACCCGTTGAAAGTAGCCATCAAATTGGATGCCGCTATAGGGAAACGTGAGGTGACCTTTTTCATTGCTGCGGAACATACTCTCCATTTCAGAGAAGTTTGCACTGACTTGCGACGGTGTTTTACCAATATCA
>NZ_MUFH01000224.1:0-4462 GCF_001996115.1 Salinivibrio sp. MA427 | reverse complement strand
AAATACATTTAAATCAGCCTTTAAAGTCACATTCATTTCTGTTTTCTTTGACTTTGTTTGTCAGCTTATGAATGAGCTCATATTATGTAACTGCTAGCCTATTACTTGTGGGATAAATTGATAATTATCAATCTTTGTTTGTGTGTCAGCGCCGATGATGAGGTCAATGTTCATTGATCATGAGGGCTGTTTATGACACATCCAACCGATACAGATCGGCAAGTGACATGGGGATGTTACTTGGCACTGGTATTCGCTGTGGTGTTTTTCTCGGGATTGTTACAATCCAATCAATGGTACGGCGTGTTCGACTTTACCACCTTGAATGGTTCGTTCGGACAAGTTGCGTATCAGGCCACGACTGCGACAGACGGCACGGTAGAGGTGGCAACAACATCACTTCGCGGTAAGGGCGGGAGCGGTGCGCGTGATGGTTTCATTTTTGCGTTGACCTTAATTCCTACCGTGATGTTTGCGCTGGGTATGATTGGTGTACTTGAGCACTATGGAGCGCTTGATGCCGCGCGCAAACTCTTAACGCCTCTTCTTAAACCTGTATTAGGCATTCCTGGAAATTCAGGACTAGCACTGATTGCCTCCATGCAAAGCACAGATGCTGGCGCAGCGATGACTCGTCAATTGAAAGATGAGGGTTACCTGACCAAGCGTGAAACCGATGTATTCACCATGTTTCAGTTCACGGCAGGCGCAACCATCGTCAACTTTTTTTCCTCGGGTGCGGTACTTTTTACTTTAACCATGTCAGACGGTTCGTTAGCGGTGACATCGTCAATTGGTCTTGCTATTGGCGTGATCTTCTTATTTAAGTTCATTGGTGCCAATGTCTTTCGTTTGTACCTCAATATAACTGAGGGCAAAGGACCGCAGCGAGAAAAGACACAATCCTATCAAGAGGAGCACGCATCATGACCCAGTCTTCTACCAGTAAACCGATGATCACTGACATCTTTGTCGAAGGCGCTAAGAAAGGTTGGCATATTGCAACAACATCAACCGTGCCTAATGTTGTCATGGCGTTTGTGATTATCAAAGCACTTCAAATTACCGGCCTACTGGCCTTGATGGGCGATGTGTTTGCACCTGTGATGGCTGTATTCGGATTACCCGGTGAAGCCGCCGCAGTGCTAATGGGGGCATGGATGTCGATGGGAGGCGCTGTTGGTGTCGTGATCACTTTGTTTGACCAAGGCATTCTCACCGGTACCCATATCGCTATCTTGGTTCCTGCTATTTATTTAATGGGTTCGCAAGTGCAATACATTGGCCGAGTAATGGGCCCGATTGGCACTGAAGGCCGCTACATCCCTATTATGGTCGGCATTTCTATTCTGAATGCTTTTGGCGCCATGTGGGTGATGAATCTTTTACTTTAGGAGGCATGATGACGTTTTCTTTGCAACGCTACCTAGATGAGTTGGCGCCTCTAGTCAATATCGACTGTGGCACCTTTCAACGAGAAGGTATTGAGGTGATTGCGGCCCTAATGGCCGATAAATATGAGCAAATGGCAGGATGGCATATTAAGCGAGTGGAATGTGGAGAGGCAGGGATTGGATTGGAAATTCGCAACCAGCCAACCCATCCACATATCGATGTGATGCTGATTGGTCACATGGATACGGTCTTTCCTCAGGGGACGGCGGCAGAGCGTCCCATGCATGTGGAGGACGGCTTCGCATACGGTCCCGGTGTATCAGACATGAAATCAGGCTTGCTTAATATCGTGTATGCACTGCGCGCATTGCCGCAAGCAGAACGTGATGCATTGAGCATTTGTGTCTGCATGAACCCGGATGAAGAGGTGGGTTCGATACATTCCAGTACCTGGCTTGAGTCCGTYGCTCGTGATGCACGCTATGTGCTGGTGGCAGAGGCGGCCCGCGCAGATGGTGGCTTAGTAAAAGCGCGTAAAGGCATGGCGAGTTATAAAATTGCCGTTTCAGGTCGTGCCGCTCATGCTGGTAACGAGCCAGAAAAAGGACGTAGCGCGATTACAGAGTTAGCTCATTGGCTGGTGACCCTCGATAGTATGAAAGATCTAGAGGCCGGTACCAGTATTAATGCTGGTTTGATTGAAGGTGGAGCGGGGGCGAATATTGTCGCTGCTTATGCATCGGCACTGGTTGACGTCAGGTTCTGGGACAACAATGCTTATTGCGCGCTTGATCAAGCCATTCAAGCGCGCGCCTCTCACCCTTACACCCCCGATGTCACCATTGAATTGGTTCGCGAAGCCTATAAACCAGCGATGGTGCCGACCCCTGAAACGGAACACTTGATGGGTCTTGTTGAAGCGGCAGCCTTTGAGGAAACCGTGCCTATCCATTGGAAAGCGGTGGGCGGCGGCTCCGATGCCAATAATACCGCAGCATTGGGGATCCCTAGTTTAGATGGATTTGGCCCAGTAGGAGCCAACTTCCATAGTGATGGTGAGTATTTGCAACTCGACTCCATTGAACCAAGGATCCGCTTGCTCACTCGAGTGTTATCACGTTTAGCAGAGCAAAAAACAGTCTAAACATTGCGCGGCTACAATAAGCGGTAGCCGCGATGGCGTTTCCCATCAAGTGACCATGTCATATTACAAATTAGGGGGGAAGTTGATCTGCTATAGTTGATCGACGCAGTAACACCACTTGTTATTTCTGCTTGCTCATTTACTATAAGCATTAGTACTTGCTAAATTATTGGGTGTGTATGTTACCAAAACGATTTTTCCCTATTGTTGCGCCGTTTCTGATGTCAGTGTTAATGGTGACGTTGATGACAGCGGTAATCACCGCTGTGAATACCGGGCTGAGCAGTGGGTTTGTTTGGCGTTGGTTAGAGGCCTTTATCGTTGCTTGGCCCATTGCGTTTACTATTATTTTTGTTTCGTCAAGACATGTTCAACGATTAGCTCAGTGGTTGTGTAGCCGCGAGTAAAGGGTTACAGCACGTGTAGAACCGCGCAGTTTTTACCCTGTTTTTTGGCTTGGTACATGGCTTTGTCAGCATCGATAATTTCACTGTGAGGCATGCCGCTAGGATAATAAGCAACGCCTAAACTGATCGTGACAGGCTTAGACGCGTGATTAAATAACGCTAAACTCTGTCGCGCAATCTCTTCACATAAAACCCTTGCTTGTGCCAAGGCGCCCTCTGCACTTGAGAAGTATTGGAGTATTGCAAATTCCTCGCCGCCAATACGGGCGATAATGGCATCTTTCGGCAATAGAGTTGTCGCCGTTTTAGCCACAAAACAGAGCACTTCATCCCCATGAGCATGACCAAAACCATCGTTAAATGCTTTAAAGTCATCAATATCAAAAACCATTAGTGCGATGTCGCCTCTCGTTTTATCCAAGTCATAGAGGTATTGATAAAAATACCGGCGATTGCGCAACAGCGTTAATGAGTCGGTAATGGCTTGATCTTGAAGCATATCGTTGGCTGTTTGTAGCGCGCGCGTTTTTTGTTTGACCGTTCGCTTAAGTAAGACAATGTAACTGGTAACGATAAAAATACTGATAGCGACTAAAGCAGGAAATAAATGTGTAGGGTAAACCGTTTCAACGTCATAATAGACCCAGCGATTGAGTAGCTGGCGTTTAGTATCGTCATCTAACCAAGCAAATTTATTGTCTATGCGATTAAGTAATGCCGCGTTGCCTTTCGCAAATCCAGCGTGCAGCATCTCTGTATAAAGGTGCCTGACAGGGATAAAAAGGTTGTGGTTCGTGGTGGTATAAAGGTGATAATTTGCCACTTGCAGGTCGGCCACAAATGCTTGAATTTTTTCAGATAATGCCGCATCAAGCATGGCTTGGTTATTCGGGAAAAGCTGCAATGCTACGTCTGGAAAGTTAGCGCTCATAAACTCTTCTTCGTACCCGCCTTGTACCACGCCAATCTTATGTTCGGTCTCACCAGAAAGGACAAAGTCAGCAGACGTGCCCATCATGGATTGACTGAAAAATACTTGCGTATCAATGGCAAATAGAGGCGTGCCAAAATCCATGAATTGCAACCGCTCCGGTGACTGAAGGAGCCCAGCGTGCACATCAGCTTGACCGGTACGCACTAAATCGATTGACGTTTGCCAATCGGTCAATAGAAACTCGATATCATAGCCATTGCGGTCGCCAAATTCTTTCCAAAAGTCAATCAAGATCCCTCTGGGTTCTTGGTTGCTATTGAGATAAGAAAATGGACGCCATGCATGCSAATTAGCCACCTTTAAAACAGGTTTTTGTGACTCAGGTTGTTCGCTGTTATCAGAGTGAGCGCTGGGGCTTATCGATAACAACACGCCAACGCACAGTGTAAAAACAATTTGGCGGGCCAAAACATACAACGCCCCAGAATGCAGCATAAATAAACCCTGAATATGGCAATACATTAAGTGTGCGGTGGTCACCGCATCACGTCTTTATCATCAGTATATGAATAAATTCTTAAC
>NZ_MUFH01000223.1:0-4467 GCF_001996115.1 Salinivibrio sp. MA427 | reverse complement strand
CTTAAAGAAGATATCGACTATATTGAACAGTTTCGTTTAGAGAAAACGACCTAGTGGTCGTTTTCTCCATTTTCTACTGCGTGTATTAGATTCTTTTTTTTCTCATGTCTAACGCTTGTGTATATAGCATCATATCTTGTTCATGAAACGTTTCTATTTCTGAGCGAAGCTTATTACTGATTTCTGGCGTCGTTTTCTTTTGGTTCAGTTTTTTTTCTTCAACGTCGCCGTTTGTCTTTATAATATTGTTAGCAAACCAACAAAGATCGTCTGAGAAATGCTCTGTTATCCCGATAAAATCGAACTTATGGAGTGGAAACGCAAATAAAAACTGATCATAGACATTTCGCATTTCGTTTGAGAAGGCAAAATCTTCCAGTGTCCAGTTCTCTTCTACCACTCTTTTGTGTAACGGCGCAGCGTTCTCATTATACGCCGAAAGCCAAAAGAAATAGTGTGAAACAAGCCTCTCTACTGGATGACGCATCCAAGTAATAAATTGAGTACTTTCACAAGGCAACAACCCGTATTTAACCGGTAAAAAATGGCCATGAACGCATGCCACCTTAGACGCGGGATCACGATATTGTTGCTCGTAGTGTAAAGCATCATTCAATGCTTTTCGGTTTCTTTCCTCTACCGGCCGATTTAAAGGGATATCATTGTAGTCTCGCATTAGCTGGTCACCATAGACACGCGTGAGTGCATCGAAAAAGCTGGTACCTGCTGTTTTGGGTAGGTGTAAAGATATGATCATAAACGGCTCCAAAAAAAAGCATAGCCGCGGCTATGCTTTCTCTATTTATTTGTATGGTTGACTACTGAATGCTGTCAACATCCTCCATCGGATCCCATCCGGTAAGGTCTTTAAATTCATTGGTATAAAAAACGGCATCTTCCTTCGTATTGATCACGTATGGCGTGAGCAAAAGAACGACTTCGGAACGATTACTGCCCTGGCTTTGGAATTTAAACAGGTTACCAAGGTAGGGAATATCTCCCAATAGCGGGATCTTGTTCTCTGTGGTGGTGGTGTTACTGTTAATTAACCCGCCCATATATACCGTTTGCCCGCTATCTGCCAACAACATAGTTTGTAGCGAACGTGTGTTAATGGAGGTGCCAGACTCGGAGATGTTTGGCGTACTGACTTCTTGACTAATCTCCATTTCTACCAATCCATTTTGATTAATCGATGGTGTGATTTCTAACGTCACACCGGTATTGACAAACTGAGTGGTAAACTTGGTGTTGCCATCTTCGCCTTCGATCTCACCGGTGGTGACCTGAATTTGATCACCGGCATTAATCCGTGCGGTCTCTTGATCTAATGCCAAAATTCTTGGCGTCGCCAGTACTTTTGAGCCTGATTCTTTCAGCAGCGCATTGATATCAAAGTTAGTTTGGCCCAACGCTAAGCTTAAGTTAAGCGAACCGCCTTCAGACGTCCCTTCGCCGATGACAGACAACAGTTTATTGGTGGTGTTGGTTCTACCTGCATCATAATCCCAATTGACACCGACTCTGCTGCTTTCCTCGAGTTTTACTTCCGCAACAATCGCTTGAATCAAAACTTGACGTGGGCGTTGATCAACGTACTCAAGAAGCTGGATAAGACGCTGGTAATCGTTGTATTGTCCGGTAAAAATAATCGCATTCCGTTTCGGATCGACCACCACCCGATAACTGTCTGTTACAACGCTAGCATTGCTGGTCTGTTTTTTATTCGAACGATTTAATCCTTTATTGCCTGGCAATGTGTAATTGTCATCTGAGCCCGATTTTTCCGCCTCTTTAACAATATCAGCACCGGCTTTTTCATCACTCTGTGTTGTTTGTCGCCCGAAAATAGCCGATATCACGCCCCACGCATCGTTCGCTTTGGCATTACGCATATAGTAGACATAAACCCCCTCATTGCCGCTTACCGGCTTGGGTTTATCTATACGACTGACCCAGTCTTCTGCATATTTCAACCAGCTTGATGTACTAGCTGTCATTAATAACGTGTTATTTGACATTTTTGTAAGCACAACACCATTTGTGCCATTTTCTTCGTAAACAGGCACGCCTGATGCTTTTAATGCGCGCGTTAGATCGGTCACGATATCGTCAATACCAAGGTAACGTGGCTGTATAAGCTTCATATTGCTGGCCACTTTCTTGGGGACATCAAGCTGCGCTAACATCGTATGGACTTTGTCTATATCATCTTGCCGCGCAACGACCATCAAGGCATTAAGGTGGCGTTGTAATAACACATTGGATCCGCGAGTTTCGCTGATCAGTTGATCAACCAGAATCGAGGCATCGTTTAAAGACAGGTAGTAAATCGGAATAATCTCGGCGACATTACCATACTTCAGCTTTGCGCCTACAGAGTCTGACAATAACACTGGCGCACGACGATCGACTTTATTAGCGGGCAACACTTTCAGTAGACCATCGTCTTGAACCAGTGCAACACCGTTGACTTGTAACACCTCTTCGACCAAACCAAGCATTCGCTCACTCTTAATCGACTGATTAATCCTCAGTGTAATCGGCGTTGAGTTATTGTTAAGAGATTGATCGACTACATAATCTAAACCGAGAACGTCGCCCAACGCTAAATTGATGAAGTGATTCATCGGTACTTTATCCGCATTCAGACTCACTGAATCTTTAGGTAGCTGAATACCGGCTTGCTTCGCCTCATCTGACAGTTTGTTTTTATAAATGAGCGGAGCACTGTCTATTTTTCCTTTACTCGCATTTGATGTGTTGCTCCCCCTGTTCTCATCAACAAGAACACTGTCATTTTTTTGTGTTATAGGACGCGCATCAATGCGATCAACAGTTGGATTGTTTGATACTGACGTACAGCCATTGAGTACCAAGATAGAAACCACGGCGAGAGTGAGAGGCCTTATCGGGTTACGCTTTCTCTTTTTCAAAACATTATTCATCATCTTGGCCTTTAAGCTGAATATTTTGTGTAGGGAATAATACAAAGTCTTTAGTTCGTTCCATTGTGTCTATCACTTGAACGCGCGTTGGAGTGATCTTATTCACTGTTTGTTCATCATTAATACGCTCCCCTTCCGAGACCGTAATCTTACTATTACCTTGAATAAACACCGCTTGTTGTTGCGCATTGGTCGAGATGATACTCACAAGGTTAAGCGGCTCGTTGCGCTCTTTTTTCGGTGCGTCAACTTTCGCTGTCTCAGCATTCGAACGTCCACGCCCTTCAACAAACAAGTTCCCGGGGGCATTAGACGGTAAACGATAAGGCTTGAACAACTGATCACGTTCAATGGTATGCGTCGCAAAGGTATTATTAACGTTGCCGCTTGGCGACGTCGACCACCAAGACACCAAGATGACGGCGCCCATGCACAGCAAACCAACGATGACTCTATTTTTGTATTCTAGCACGCGACTGATCATCGATTCACCGCCCTTTGTTGCTGCTTCAATTGTTCAATGGACAGAGATCGAACTGTCCAAATCGTCGCGGACAACTCAAACTGAATGTTTCCATCTCTGTCTCTGGTTGGCTTCAAATCGATGGTGTCCGGTATAAAAAGCGTTTTTTCACTCGCCATTTTATACAGTAAGTCACTTACTTCTTGGCTAGAGCCAACCCAGCCCCAGCGACTCGGTACCTTCTCTCCCACCCACGCAAGATCGCTAGGATCACCAAATCGCCGCGTATCGAAGCGTAAACCAAGCGGCTGATACATGCTCTCAATTTTGTTTAAAGATATCGATAATGCGCGATTAAATGATGGTGCGTCAATTAACATTGCCTGAGTGTCACTGTATAGCGCATTGAGTGTTTGATGGTTTTTTTCAATCGCCGAACGGTTCTCACTCAACCTAATCAGCGCTTGCTCTCTATCAAGTTTATCAACCAATTTCACCGCTTGATCATCACGCCAAGCCAAATAAGGGGCCGTGATAAACATGAAAAAGAACAGAATAAGGATGGCTAGCACAGACCATTGCATCACAAGGCTGTTATCAAATTCTTTTCTCAGTTGGCTCTGGGGACCTAATAACTTGTTGAAATAATCACTTAACATTCACTGAATCCCCAACTCCATTTTAAAAGCTTGCCGATCGTCGTCTTTTATTGGCACCACGTCTCCGATGAGTCGTGCACTTTCGACCCCGTTGAACGTTGTCACAACATCAATCACTTTGAGGGGTTCCAACGCTTTTCCTGTGATGACCAGTGCGTCTGATGAATAGGTCAGTTGACTCAGCACGACGTCTTTGGGTAACTGTTCCAACATCATGTTGATAATATGGGCGAGCTGGTGCTGTTCTTGCTTTAAAGACGCAATCGCGTTTACAACGCGTAACGTGTCCGCATCTTGAGAGCGTATTTTAACGAGGTCTGCAGTTTCACTCTGCAATACAGTTAAACTGTCTGATACGCGCGAATTTTTATATTGGATAATAGAATAATCAATAATC
>NZ_MUFH01000222.1:0-4473 GCF_001996115.1 Salinivibrio sp. MA427 | reverse complement strand
GTACGGAAAGAGCAAGAGCCCCAATGCGAGCACCAGCTGCTCTTTTCGGTATTCCGTATTCAAGATCCCGAATACCGATGACGGAATACAGAGTACAGAAAGAGCAAAAGCCCCAATGCAAGCACAAGACCGCTCTTCTCCGTATTCCGTATTCAAGATCCCGAATACCGATGACGGAATACAGAGTACGGAAAGAGCAAGAGCCCCAATGCAAGCACAAGACCGTTCTTCTCCGTATTCCGTATTCAAGATCCCGAATACAGATGACGGAATACAGAGTACAGAAAGAGCAAAAGCCCCAATGCAAGCACGAGGCTGCTCTTTTCCGTATTCTGTAAGCGAAGCGCTCCGTATTCCAATTCCCGAATACCGATGACGGAATACAGAGTACGGAAAGAGCAAGAGCCCCAATGCAAGCACGAGGCTGCTCTTCTCCGTATTCCGTCATCTCTTTCCGCCCACTCCCTCGCAAAATTCCCCAAACACCATACAGCTCAACCACCTACCTCGCTTATCCTCATCCGCACATTCATAAACGGTGGATGATGCCATGTTATTTATTACCAGCCGTATTCCTGAGCAAGGGCCGACCAGTGAGGCCGGCCGTTGGTTAAACTTTGATAGCCAAAATACCGATATCTCAAAGTGGGTGTATTTTTGCCAGCGCGCCGGGCAGGGTGAATACCAAGAGATCACCGCGGCGCCGTTTATGGCCAAACTGAAAGCCTTACCCGCGCATACTCAAATCCTCTTTTTGCTCCATGGCTACAATAACCAAATGGAGCGCAACATCTTCCCAATGGCGCAGACCTTACAACACCAGTTTGATCGCCTCTCCCCCAACGCTATGCTGGTGGTGCCGATTATCTGGCCCTGTGACGACGATGGCCGGCTCGGTGCTATCGATGATTATTGGGACGACCAACTCGCCGCCACCGCGTCAGGATTGGCATTTAGCCGCTTACTGGCGATGTTTGATGATTGGCGCCGCGCCCCCGAGCAACAAACCACCCCGTGCAAACGCCGCATGAACGTGCTTGCTCACTCCATGGGCAATCGCACCTTAATCAGCACCTTTTCCCATTGGCACCAACACGCCGGGCTCGACACCATGCCGCAATGGTTTCGGCATATCTTTATGATGGCCGCCGATGTCGATAACCAAGCCCTAGAGCCACACCAACCGGGCAGGGCAGTGCTGGATGCCGCCAAACAAGTCCACGTTTACTATGCCGCCGATGATATCGCCATGGCCGCCTCAAAAGTGGTCAACGTACGCCACCGCACCGTCACCCGGCGATTAGGCATGACCGGCCCCGAAAACCTCGACGCACTTCCTGCGAACAAAGTGACGGTAACCGACTGCGACGCCTTTAACGACCAATTCGACCCAAATTGGGGCCATACCTATTTCCTCACCGACGACAACGGCCACCCAAGCCCATTGATAGAACAGATGATGGATAAGATGATAAAAGATTGAAGGCGGGGAAGAGCAGCCCGATGCGAGCACGGTTTGCTCTTCTCCGTATTCTGTAAGCGAAGTGCTCCGTATTCCTATTCCCGAATACAGATGACGGAATACAGAGTACAGAAAGAGCAAGGGCCCGGAGGCGAGCACGAGGCTGCTCTTCTCCGTATTCCGTATTCCGTATTCCGTATGCCATAATCTTTTCCCTAGGATCCGACCATGCCCAACACCTCAATAAACAATGAAACCCTCACCGTCACTCACCATGGTGGCTATCAAACCGTGACTGGCTCTTGTCACCAAGTTGATATAAAACCCAGTGGTTTACGCTTGCTGGTTGACTGCGGCCAATACCAAGGTGATGAAGCGCGGGCGGCGAGGGTGAGCTTAAATGGCAAACGCATTGATGCGCTGATTCTCACTCATGCCCATATTGATCACTGTGGTTTGCTGCCTTGGCTACTGGCAGCTGGCTTTAACGGTCCCATTTATTGCACCGAGGCCACCGCTGCATTGGTGCCGCTATTGATTGACGACACCTTAAAGTTGCAACTCAACATGAATTACGGTGATCGTCAGCGGGTACTTGAGCGCATTTGCCAGTTAACCGTGACCTTGCCTTACAACAGCTGGCACCGGCTAAAGCCTAAGCAAAAAGGGCAGCCAGCAACCTATTTGCGCTTGCAACCGGCCGGGCATATTTTGGGGTCATCCTACGTAGAGTTAAAACTGCCGGACCAACAACGGGTAGTGTTCTCGGGCGATTTAGGCCCAAGCAACACGCCACTGCTACCTGATCCAATCCCGCCAAGCCGCGCCGATATTTTGTTTTTAGAATCCACCTATGGCGACAAAACCCATGAGTCCGTCGCCACCCGCGCCCAGCGGCTCGAGGCGATTATTCAACGCTCACTAGAAGACGGTGGCGCGATATTGATCCCGGCGTTCAGTATCGGCCGCACCCAAGAGCTGTTGTTTGATATCGAGCAGCTTATCCATCAAAAGCAGCTTGATGAGGCGCTCCCTATTATTCTCGACTCGCCCATGGCGCAAAAAGTCACACGTCACTATCGCCAGTTTAAAAAGCTATGGAGCAAAGAGGCCAAAACCAAGCTTAATCAACACCGCCATCCGTTAGCCTTTGAGCAATGCATCACCATTGATGAACACAGCCAACACATGGCACTGGTCAATCGCCTCAAACAAAGCGGCGAGCCGGCCATTGTGGTCGCCGCCTCCGGCATGTGCCAAGGCGGACGGATTATGAATTATCTTGCCGCCTTGCTGGAAGACAAACGCACCGATGTGATCTTTGCCGGTTACCAAGCCCAACACACCCTTGGCCGCGATATTCAGCAAGGTAACCCACAGGTGTGGATAGACAACACGCAAGTCACGGTCAACGCCCAAATCCACACAATTTCTGGCTACTCCGCCCACGCCGATCAAAATGACCTGGTCAAGTTCGTAAAAGGCATCCAACCACCACCCAAGCAGATCCACTTAATCCACGGCGAACCGGACAGCCAACGGGAACTAGCTGCTCTTCTCCGTACTCCGTAAGCGAAGCGCTCCGTATTCCCATTCCCGAATACAGATGACGGAATACAGAGTACAGAAAGAGCAAAGGCCCGGATGCGAGCACGGTTTGCTCTTCTCGGTAACCCGTAAGCGAAGCGCTCCGTATTCCCATTCCCGAATACAGATGACGGAATACAGAGTACAGAAAGAGCATAATCCCCAATGCGCACACGGTTTGCTCTTTCCCGTAAATTGTTGCCTAAAAACCCACCACACCGCCTGCGTAATGTCGACTTAAGCGTGCACTTTGAGCGGGAACTGGTCGTTAAACAGCGTAGGACTCTAAATATGGCTCCAAAAAAAGTTCTAACAATATTTGGGACGCGTCCCGAAGCGATAAAAATGGCCCCACTCGTCCATGCTCTAGCTGACGACGCACGCTTTGAGGCTAAATGTTGTGTGACGGCTCAACATCGAGAAATGCTCGATCAAGTACTGGACTTATTTGAGATTACACCAGATTACGATTTAGATCTTATGCAAGCAGGTCAAACACTTAATGATGTGACTGCCCGTATCCTGATTGAACTAAAACCTGTCTTGCAGGAATTCCAACCCGAGATAGTTCTCGTTCATGGTGATACGGCGACTACTTTTGCTGCTGGCCTGGCCTCGTATTATGAGAAAATTGCTGTTGGGCATGTTGAAGCAGGTTTGCGTACAGGGAATGTCTACTCGCCATGGCCAGAAGAAGCCAATCGTAAGTTAACTGGCACGTTAACTAAATACCATTTTGCTCCAACTGAAACATCCAAAAAAAACTTGCTAAAAGAAAATTATGCTGAAGAAGATATTTTTGTTACCGGGAATACAGTGATTGATACGCTGCAATTAGTTAAGAAAAAGATTGATAGCGATGTAGAGCTAAAATCCAGACTAGCGTCTCAGTTCCCTTACTTAGACAAAGATAAAAAATTAATTTTAGTGACAGGACATCGACGCGAGAGTTTTGGTGATGGGTTTGAACGCATATGTCAAGCACTAGCTGTCATTGCAAAACAGTATCCTGAATCACAAGTAATATATCCAGTGCATTTAAACCCTCAGGTACGTGAGCCGGTAAATAGACTACTCTCTGGATTAGATAATGTGCATTTAATTGAGCCCCAAGAATATCTACCTTTTATTTACTTATTAAGTCGCGCTTATATTATCTTGACCGATTCTGGCGGGATTCAGGAGGAAGCACCATCCTTAGGAAAGCCTGTTTTAGTAATGCGTGATACTACAGAACGGCCAGAAGCTGTATCAGCAGGCACGGTTAAACTTGTAGGCACTGACGTGGATAAAATTGTTACTGGTATAGAAGCATTACTTACTAATGATCAGGCTTATAAAACGATGAGTCATGCGCACTTGTTACTGGTATAGAAGCATTACTTACTAATGATCAGGCTTATAAAACGATGAGTCATGCGCAC
>NZ_MUFH01000221.1:0-7001 GCF_001996115.1 Salinivibrio sp. MA427 | reverse complement strand
GCTTGGAGTGCGGCTTTTTCCGTTTGGCAGGTATCCAATTCTCGCTGTGTCTTTTTGAACATGACAGCAAACTTCCTTCTGTTCATTGGTTAGGTATGAGCGTATTCAACTTGTTGTGCAAAAAGTTTACGCACATGTGCTTATTATAGAGTGCAACGTTTGTTGCGTTTGATCTTTTCTCTCATGTCATCATGGAATCTAGCGTAGCCTGTGATTTTTGCTGTTTTGAGTCATGTTTAGAAACACAATAATTATGTGTATCTATGCGTCGCCGTGCTTCCTTTTCCCTGCGTTCTTACGTATTCTTTGTGATTAAGATCATGTTCACATATCAGCCTGTGTAACATTTTCATAAAGCATCCTTACAGTTTGTAACTAAAGTCCTTTTCTATTTTCAATAATTTCTGAAAATTCCAAATTTTCATTGATCCCACGCAAAGAAACTCCGTATTATCCCTCAGACGCATTGTGAGGGAGATCAAAATGGAGTTGTCACAAGAATTACGCAACGTTGTGATGCACTTTGGTGAGATGGGAAGCCGTTGGGGCTTTAATCGCTCAGTCGGTGAAATGCTAGCGCTGATTGTGCTAAGCGAACATCCTTTAAGCGCTGACGACATTGTGTCTGCACTCAACATTTCTCGCGGCAACGTCAGTATGGCAACCAAAGAGTTGCAAGGCTGGAATTTGATCCGCTCACAGCGTACCCCCGGAGATAGAAAGGATTACTTCGTGCCCAATGGCACTATCTGGGAGTTGGCGCAGCAGGTGCTTGCTGAAAGGAAAAAGCGAGAAGTCGACCCTACCTTATCGATGTTGCGTTCACATTTTATGCGAAGCGAAGACGACGCAGACAGTCACGCGGTGACGCAGTTACATGAGATCCACGATCTTTTGGAGCTGTTCAACCATTGGTTTGATGATGTGCAGCAAATGAAACCTGAACATCTGAAAAATTTGATGAAGCTGGGTAGCAGTGTCGGTCGGCTTCTTGAGCTGTCGGGCAAGTTGTTTCACAGCAAGTCCAACGAAGAATCGGGTAAGTAACGTCCTGAGGGTAATGTCATGTTAGATACATTAAWGTTGTCGCGAATGCAGTTTGCGGCCAACATCAGCTTCCATATTCTTTTTCCCACCATCACGATTGCACTCGGATGGATGCTGGTGTTTTTCAAATTCAGACACAATCGCACAGGTGAGCAAATTTGGCTCGACACCTATTATTTCTGGGTCAAAGTGTTTGCGCTGACCTTTGCGCTTGGGGTGGTCTCTGGTATCACCATGAGTTTTCAGTTTGGCACCAATTGGCCGGGCTTCATGGAAAAAGTTGGCAACATTGCGGGTCCTTTATTGGGCTATGAGGTGATGACGGCGTTTTTCATGGAAGCGACCTTCCTCGGTGTGATGTTATTCGGTAAAAACCGGGTGCCTAACTGGGTGCATACGCTGGCAACTTTGCTGGTGGCGATTGGTACCACGATTTCTGCTTTTTGGATCCTGGTACTCAATAGCTGGATGCACACACCAACCGGCTTTGAGATCATTGAAGGGGTGGTCCACCCAACCAGCTGGTTCGAGGTTATTTTTAACCCATCAATGCCGTATCGCTTAAGCCATATGCTATTAGCGTCAGGGCTGACCGCGTCTTTCTTAATTGCCGGTATTTCCGGGTCTGGGAGACCGAGCAAGGCGCGCCATTACTGCTTTTTGCGGTACCTAACGAACAAACACGTTCAAACGACTATGAAATCGGTATTCCGAATCTGGCCAGTTTGATTCTGACTCACAAACTCGATGGTGAAATCAAAGGCTTGGAAAGCTTTGAGTATCATCCACCGGTGAAACCACTCTTCTTTGGTTTTCGAATCATGGTAGGCGTAGGTGTGCTCATGTTGCTGGTGAGCTGGTACACCGCGTACCGTGTATGGCGAAACCAGCCAATGCCTAAGTGGCATCTGATGGGGCTTGTGGCGATGACCTTCTCAGGCTGGGTCGCTACCTTATCGGGATGGTATGTCACTGAGATTGGTCGTCAGCCTTGGCTTGTTCAAGGTGTATTGAAGACGGCGGATGCGGTGACGACAGTCGCCAGTTCTAATGTAGGGATTTCATTAACCATCTATCTCACCCTCTATGCCGTGTTAATGGTGGCCTACATTCGAACCCTGTTCTTCTTGGCGAAAAAACGTTTGCCAGAGTATCAATCTGACGACGCAAACACCGCGCAGTCAACTAAAGAGGTGAACGTATGACCATCACACCACATTTACCTGAAATCTATCTATTGCTCTTTGGGTTTACGGTATTTATGTATGCCGTACTAGATGGCTACGATCTCGGGGTTGGCATGTTGCTCCCGAGCTGTAACCAAGCACAGCGCGATCGCATGATTGCATCGATTGGTCCTTTTTGGGATGCCAACGAAACGTGGTTAGTGTTGGCGGTTGGTATTTTGTTGATTGCATTCCCAACCGCACATAGCTTGATTTTGACTGAGCTATACTTGCCGACCTCAGTGATGTTAGCGGGATTAATCTTGCGCGGGGTCTCCTTCGATTTCCGTGCCAAGGTGCGGCCTGAACGCAAAGATCTCTGGGATCGTTGCTTTAAAGCCGGCTCTTTTATTGCAGCGATGACCCAAGGCTACATGATAGGCCGTTATGTGTTGGCATTTGATGAAAGCATCGGGGCGTACTTGTTTGCCTTATTAAGTGGCCTTTGTGTGACCGCAGCTTACATCTATATCGGCGGAACCTGGCTGGTGATGAAGACTGAAGGCGATTTACAAAAGCGAGCGGCTAAATGGTCGCGTCGTGGTGGTTGGTTAGCCGCGCTAGGCGTCTTAGCCATTAGCATTGTGAACCCACTAGTAAGTGAAACGGTTGCCGCGCGTTGGTTTGGCTTCCCTGAGATCTTGCTGCTCGCCCCCGTTCCATTAGTGTGTCTGGCGATTATGGTGCTGGTCGACCGATATTTACGCCATGTACCGGTTGAAAATGACGTGGGATACCAATTCCCATTCATTGGCGCGATATTCTTGTTCGCATTAAGCTTTTTTGGCTTGGCCTATAGTTTCTTTCCGGACATCGTCCCAGGGGTAATGACAGCACAAGAGGCAGCGAGTGCACCAGGTACCTTATTGATTGTGGGTTATGGTGCCATGTTTGTGTTGCCGATGATCTTCTTGTACACCGTGTTTGTCTATCGTGTGTTCTCCGGTAAAGCAACGGATCTTAACTACGAGTAATCTCTCTCACTGTTAGCCGTTTAACTGTTTTATGAGCGCCCAGTCCATCTTTTGATGGCCTGGGCGCTTTTTTTATCCCTACATATTTGCCATTAACGCGGAAAAAGATAGTCACCCTAAACATTGGCTGCGTTAAATATTACATCTCGCTGGATTAGCTCTCCTGTCTATCAAGCAAAGACCTAATTTTTTCTGAGACCATTACGTTAGAGCTTGGTACTCGATTCCATTTTTGTCTTATTTTATCTGATGATCGGCGATATGAGCGGATTTTCGTTGGTTTGTTACGCTTTTTAGCGTTTTTGATGATGATGTCGCTGGAAATGAGTGAGGCTAAATCATAGCGCTTCTCTTGTTTATGGCCCTTAATAATCGCTTATGATAGTTGTAATTGTGGTTATTTATTGAACGATTTGATGATAAATACTGCTATCAGTACAAACAATTAGGTGACAAAAGACTGAGGTTAAAATTGACCTAAATCATTGTTTTGTCTATATCTTGCTGTTTTTGGGTGAGGGTGGGTGTAGCAAATTGGTTAAAAATAATGTTTGAGATCTAATGATTAGCGTGTAAGATTATCTTTAACTAATCGTTCAATTAAAAAAACGAATGGAGACGTAATGCCTAAGGTAGGGATGCCGGAAGTGCGGAAACCGCAGCTGGTTAAGGCCACGATGACGGTTATCGGTCGAGTAGGACTGCATGCAGCCACGATTTCTTTGATCAGTAAGGAAGCCGGCGTATCAACAGGCATTATTAACCACTATTTTGGTGGTAAGCATGGCTTGCTAGAAGAAACCATGCGCGTGGTTCTACGTGAGCTATCGGCGACGGTGATTAGCGCATTGCGTGAAACCCCACGCCACCACCATCAGGCGCGCATTAACGCGATCATTAACGCTAACTTTGAAGGGTTTCAGGCCAAATCCGATGTGGTTAAAACGTGGTTAGCGTTCTGGTCGTATGCCATGCACGACGAAGAATTACACCGTTTACAACGCGTGAACGAAAAGCGCCTACTGTCGCATTTGCGCATTGAGCTACGTGCATTATTGCCGCTTAATCAGGCGGTGATGGTCGCTCAGGGGATTGCGGCGTTGATCGATGGTATTTGGTTGCGCGGTGCATTGAACCCTAAAGGTATTGATGCCAACAACGCGCGAACCATCATCAATGATTATTTGGATAAGCAATTGACCTTTTATGGTCGTCCTCAGGGCTAAGGCCGCAAACGCCTGACATATACACTCGAATACAAANCACAAATTGATCAAGCCTCGGCAGACGATGTGCAAGCGGCGGTTGACGCGGCTAAGCAAGGTTTTAAGGTCTGGTCGCGTATGACAGCGATGGAACGTAGCCGTATTCTACTAAAAGCCGTTGCCCTGTTACGTGAGCGTAATGATGAATTAGCGAAGCTCGAAGTACTCGACACCGGTAAGCCGATGCAAGAAGCGGTCGAGGTTGACGTGGTCACCGGTGCCGATGCGATTGAGTATTTCGCCAATCTTGTCCCGTCCATGCAGGGCGAGCAACAACCGCTTTCTGAAAACCAATTCTTCTATACCCGTCGTGAGCCACTTGGCGTGTGTGCAGGCATTGGTGCATGGAACTATCCGATCCAGATTGCGATGTGGAAGTCAGCACCTGCCTTGGCCGCTGGTAATGCCATGGTTTTCAAACCGTCTGAAGAAACACCGCTAACCGCCTTAAAACTGGCAGAAATTTTTGCCGAAGCAGGGATGCCAGCCGGTGTGTTTAATGTGGTTCAAGGTGACTACCGTGTGGGCCAAATGCTGACTGCACACCCTGAGATTGCCAAAGTCTCGTTCACGGGTGAAGTCGGAACCGGTAAAACGGTCATGGGTGACGCGGCTAAAACACTCAAGTCGGTCACTATGGAGCTAGGCGGTAAATCACCTTGTATCGTGTTTGATGATGCAGACCTTGATAATGCGGTATCGGCAGCCATGGTCGCGAACTTCTATACCCAGGGTGAAGTGTGTACACACGGCACCCGTGTATTTGTTCACGACAGCATTTACGACGCCTTTGTTGAGCAACTGAAAGCGCGTACGGAAAAACTCGTTATCGGTGACCCAACCGATATGAACACCCAGGTCGGTGCGCTGATCTCGACTGAACACCTTAATAAAGTGATGACGGCGATTGAAACGGCAAAAGCAAGCGGTGCAACCTTGCTGACCGGTGGTTATCGCGTCACTGAGAACGGGCTTGATAAGGGTAACTTTGTCGCGCCAACCATCTTTACAGACTGTGATGACAACATGGCGCACGTGCGTGAAGAGATTTTTGGCCCTGTGATGTCGGTATTGCGTTTTTCTGATGAGGAAGAAGTCGTTGCCCGTGCCAACAATACCCATTATGGCTTAGCGGCAGGTATCTTTACGCAGAATTTATCGCGTGCTCACCGCATTATTCATCAGCTTGAAGCCGGTATTTGCTGGGTCAACACCTGGGGTGACTCACCCGCAGAAATGCCAGTTGGTGGCTACAAACACTCAGGTGTCGGTCGTGAGAATGGTGTCGAAACCCTCACACATTATACCCAAACCAAGAGTGTCCTGATTGAGCTTGGCGACTTCGCCAGCCCTTACGCCTAATTTCTAACGGAGCGACCAATATGTCACAACGCTACGATTATATTATCGTCGGCGCGGGTTCGGCCGGCTGCGCATTGGCCGATCGGCTGACCGAATCTGGCCAACATCAAGTGCTACTGCTTGAAGCGGGCGGTACCGATAAGAGTATTTTTATCCAAATGCCGACGGCTTTGTCGATTCCTATGAACACCAAGCGCTATGCCTGGCAGTTCGAGACATTGCCAGAGCCAGGCCTTGATGGACGTGAACTTCATTGTCCCCGCGGTAAAGTGCTCGGTGGCAGCTCATCGATTAATGGCATGGTGTATGTCCGTGGTCACGCTTGTGACTATGAAGAGTGGGTTGAGCATGGTGCCAATGGCTGGGATTACGCTAGCTGCTTGCCGTATTTTAAGCGTGCTGAAAGTTGGTCAGGCGGGGCAGATACCTATCGTGGTGGTAACGGTCCTGTCGGCACTTGCAACGGTAACGACATGAAATTAAACCCATTGTATCAAGCTTTTATTGATGCAGGGGTGGAAGCTGGGTATCCAGAAACCAAAGATTACAACGGTTATCAGCAAGAAGGCTTTGGCCCAATGCACATGACCGTCGATAAAGGTGTGCGTGCCTCAACATCAAACGCCTATCTGCGCCGTGCCTTGAAGCGTAGCAACCTCACCTTGAAAAAAGGCGTGGTGACGCGCCGTATCTTGCTAGAAGGTAAGCGTGCTGTCGGTGTGGAATTTGAAAAAGGCGGCAACATCGAGCATGTGATGGCGGATAAAGAAGTGATCTCCAGTGCCGGCTCTGTTGGGTCGCCTCAGCTTTTACAGCTATCCGGTATTGGTGCGCGTGACGTGCTCGAAAGTGCAGGTGTTGATGTTCAGCACGAGCTGCCGGGCGTCGGTGAAAATTTGCAAGACCACCTCGAGGTGTATTTTCAATTCCATTGTAAGCAACCCATCACGCTGAACAGCAAACTGGGCCTTATTAGCAAAGGCATGATTGGTACCGAGTGGATCCTGACCCGTAAAGGCTTGGGCGCGACCAACCATTTTGAATCTTGCGCCTTTATTCGCTCACGCGAAGGACTGAAGTGGCCAAACGTGCAGTATCACTTTTTGCCTGCTGCTATGCGCTATGAC
>NZ_MUFH01000220.1:0-5911 GCF_001996115.1 Salinivibrio sp. MA427 | reverse complement strand
GTTAATAAATTGTTTAAATATAAATGCCGCCAACAAAAAAAGGGCCTAGCGGCCCTTTGTTTCATTTTTAAGACAGCGACGCTTAGTCTAAAACCTTTGCGATCGCAGTGCAAAGTGGCACCATATTAGTGTGCGTCATACCCGCAACATTAAGCCGACCGGAACCGACAATGTAGACACCATGATCAGCCTTTAATGCATTCACTTGATCCTTATTCAGCCCTGAGAACGAGAACATACCGTTTTGTTGCTCAATAAAGCTAAAATCACGTGAGACGCCTTGCGCTTTGAGTGTWTTGACAAATTCCGTGCGCATGGCTTTAATGCGGTCTCTCATCGTCGCCAATTCTTGTAACCATTCCGCCTTGAGCGTTGGGTCATTCAGAATCGTCGTTACCACCGCTGCGCCATGGGCAGGTGGGTTAGAGTAAATCACTCGGGCGATACTTTTAACTTGGCTAAAGGCGGTGACCGCTTCTTGCTCTTGACGGCCGACCAGTGTGAAGGCACCAACGCGTTCGTTATATAAGCCAAAGTTTTTCGAGAATGAGCTTGCGATCAGCAGCTCTGGGCAGACGTTAGCGAAAATACGCAGACCGACTGCGTCTTCTTCTACGCCTTTGGCAAAGCCTTGATATGCAAAGTCAAACATAGGCAGTAAGCCTTTACGTTGGCAGAGATCTGCCAAGGTTTGCCATTCTTGCTCGGTAGGATCGATACCGGTTGGGTTATGACAGCAGCCGTGGAGTAGCACGACATCGCCCGCTGCCGCTTTCTCGAGATCAGCGACCATCGCTGAAAAATCTTTGTCATTTTTGGCCGGATCATAATAGCTGTATTCTGCGAGAGTTAAACCTGCCGCGGTAAACACGCCTTTATGGTTAGCCCAAGTTGGGTTACTGATCCAAATGGTGACATCGCCCAGGTGGCGTTTAATAAATTCACCTGCTAAGCGAAGGGCGCCGGTGCCGCCGGGAGAATGTGCGGTTTGTGCGCGTTTGTCTTTAATGACATCCGCATGCTCACCAAAAAGTAATTGCTGAACGGCAAGGCCATATTCGGCGGTGCCTGGAATGCTCAAATAAGATTTGGTGGTTTCTTTATCGAGTAGTAGTGCCTCGGCTTTTTTTACTGAGGTTAAAACGGGCGTTTCGCCGTGCTCGTTTTTATAGACCCCGACCCCGAGGTTAATCTTATCTTCACGTGGATCCGCTTTAAATTCTTCAGTTAGCCCTAGGATAGGATCAGCAGGTGCCGCAGAGATTTTCTCAAACATTGGTGTCGTCCATGGTTATGATGAATGAAAGCTAAATGCAAATAAAAGGCTGCAACCTGCAGCCTTTGGATAAGTGTATCTATTTAGAAACTGGCATTGCGTGGTGAGCGAGGGAATGGGATCNCCCGTCACGTATGAAACCAGACGCTCGAAGCCCAGACCGAAACCAGAGTGAGGGACAGTGCCATAACGGCGAAGATCGCGGTACCACCAGAAATCTTCTTTTTCTAGCCCCATTTCTTCAAGGCGTTGGTCGAGCACATCTAGGCGCTCTTCACGCTGAGAGCCGCCGATGATTTCGCCGATACCTGGTGCGAGTACGTCCATCGCAGCAACGGTCTTACCGTCATCGTTCATACGCATATAGAATGCTTTAATGTCTTTCGGGTAGTTTTTTACCACAACCGGTGCATTAAAGTGCTCTTCTGCTAGGTAACGCTCATGCTCAGAGGCTAAATCAATGCCCCACTCAACGGGGAATTCAAAAGTTTGGCCGCTGTTTTGCAAAATAGTGACCGCATCGGTGTAATCCACTTGCGCAAAGTCGGCGTTGACGAATTTCTCCAAACGAGTCAGAACATCTTTATTGATCCGCTGTTCAAAGAACTGCATGTCATCTTTGCGCTCATCCAACACGGCCTTGAAAACATATTTTAACATGGCTTCTGCAAGCTCGGCAGAGTCATCAAGATCGGCAAACGCCACTTCTGGCTCGACCATCCAGAACTCAGCCAAGTGACGGCTAGTATTGGAGTTTTCTGCACGGAAGGTGGGAYCAAACGTATACACTTTACTGAGTGCACAGGCGTAAGTTTCGGCATTTAACTGACCCGATACGGTCAAGAACGCTTCTTTGCCAAAAAAGTCTTGATCGTAATCGACTTCGCCTTGTTCGGTTTTTGGCACATTGGCCATGTCTAGGGTAGACACCCGGAACATTTCCCCCGCACCTTCACAATCCGACGCTGTGATCAGCGGTGCAGACATCCAGTAATAGCCTTGCTCATGGAAAAAGCGATGAATGGCTTGTGAGAGCGTATGACGTACACGTGCAACGGCACCAATTACGTTCGAACGTGGGCGGAGATGCGCCACTTCACGCAAGTACTCAATCGAATGGCGCGTTTTCGCCATTGGGTACGTGTCTGGATCGTCAACCCAACCAACGACCTTCACTGCCGTTGCCTGAAGCTCATAGGCTTGACCTTTTCCGGGCGATTCAACAACCTTACCCGTGACCTCAACGGAGCAGCCTGCGGTCAGGCGCAGAACGTCTTGCTGATAATTATCCAGCTCATTAGGGACCACGGCCTGAATAGGGTCAAAACAAGAACCATCGTAAATGGCAAGAAAAGAAATACCGGCTTTGGAATCTCGGCGTGACCGGACCCATCCACGCACAGTCACTTCAGTGTCGACTGCCGCCTTGCCGCGCAGGACGTCTACTACAGGCGCGTATGTCATAATTCGCTTCTATCTCCGTTTAGGTAATGCGGCCAACGGGGTGTGACCGCATCAGTGATTTTGCAAGTTAGACTAGCAAGTTTACCTGTATCCTGTATAGCTTCAAGGTTTGAGCGTGTCTGAGAGCTGAAATTGGCCAATTAACCCTTCAAGTTGTTCAACCAGCTGCTCGAGATTTGCACTAATCGCTTTCACCTCATTAGCATTGGTTGCGGTATCGTTGGCGTGACTTTGAATACGACCCACTTGAGCGAGCAAGGCATCGGTCATTTGCGCCTGGTGATCACTTTGTTTGCTGATGTCATTGGCGTTGTCGTTGACCGTTCTAACTTGGTCGGCGATATTACCCAAAGCGGTAGAAAGTTCCGTCACGGTTTCTGCACGTTGATTAGCACTTTCACTGGTCGCTTCAACCGCTTGCGCAGAGGCTTCACTGCCTGCACACAAGTTTTCAATGATGGTTTGGATTTCACCAGTGGCATCATGGCTACGACTGGCAAGGTTGCGTACTTCGTCRGCAACCACCGCAAACCCCCGGCCTTGTTCTCCGGCGCGAGCGGCTTCAATGGCGGCATTCAACGCCAGCAAGTTCGTTTGCTCGGCAATTTCCCGGATCACGCTGAGAATCGTCGTTACTTGCTGGCTTTGTTGGTTAACATCCAATATTTGTGTGCGTACTTGGCCAATATCAGCCACCAACTTACGAATGTCATTGGCCGCGACATTCGCCAGATCACTGCCCTGATTGGCACTGCCTGCGGCAGATTCACTCAATTGCGCCGCTTCTTGAGTACGATTTTGAATGTCGTGTTGATGCTGCTGCACATCATCGATGGCTGAAGACATGTCATTGGTTTCGTGACGTTGGCTATCAGCTAATTGATCGGTATGGCTTGAGACACGGATCAGATTCATGGCCTCAGCAGACAGGGTTTCTGAGGTGCGCTGAACTTGTTGCAGGCTGGCAGCAAAGTTATCAAGCAACTGGTCGCAACTATTGCACAGTTCACCAATCTCGTCGTCACGGGTATTGTTGAGGCGCTCGGAAAGATTTTTGTCGTGGCTGGTGCGTTTCATAAAGGCAGAGACGCGCTTAAGCGGGGAGACTACCCAGCGGCGAATCACAGTGAGTGAGATTAAAAATCCAATCACAGCGATGCTGCCCATTATCCCAGCGGTAATTAACATTTCTCTATCGATGGTGCTATACAAAGGCTCAAGATCATACTCGAGCCGGATAACACCGAGTACGGTGCCTTCCTCTGCTACGTGGCATTGCAGACAATTGGTGCCGCGATAATCGCTGCTCGCTTTCATCGGCAGGGCGACCACCAATCCTTTTCCCGCATCAGCATCAAAGGTTTCGACAATGGTTTCACCTTTGAGGGAACGTTGGTCAATGGCATCCTGGGCAGATTGCTCAGGGTTTCCTGGGCCAAAAAAGCGGGTAATTGCCTCTCCACGGATCACGCGAGCGTCGTCGATGCCTTTGTGTGACAGCATTTTCTCTCGCAACGTATTACGCTGGCTGATGGTGCCGGTGAGCATCAGCATATTAAGGCTATCAAAGTAGTTGGACGCTTTATCTAAGGTTTGCTCGCTGACAATCGATGTCATCAAGGCTTTTTGTTGATGCGACTGATAGGCCAGCGAGGTGGCGAGCACAAGAGCGAAAACAAAAAAAAGAGCAAGAAGAATTTTGCTCGCAAGGGTCATACGCATGAGTCAACCATTTGTTATTAATTTATAGAGTTATCAGTTCTAGCCTGTAGCGACTATGTTAAACCGAGAGCGCACTTGTGGCGGTATCCTCATATAAAATGTGTGATTTCATCGACGTAAATCGTCCTAATAATGAGACGGAATCCCGTATTGCGAGGCATTCTGGCCGCACAGACTAACGGGTGTGGTCAGATGAATGCGTTTGAGTCGGCCAGCGAATTTAAGTAGCATGCGGCCTCTTGTTGTTGTTGGAATGAAGTAAAATGACCACTGAGTTGTTTAAAGAATTTACCTTTGAGGCGGCACACCATTTACCGAATGTGCCAGAAGGCCATAAATGTGGACGTTTACATGGGCATTCATTTACGGTGCGTTTGTATGTAGAAGGCGACGTTGATCCGTATACGGGGTGGGTGATCGACTTTGCCGAAATAAAAGCGGCTTTCAAACCGATTTATCAGCGCCTGGATCACTACTATCTCAATGACATTGAAGGGCTAGAAAATCCAACCAGTGAAGTGCTAGCACATTGGATTTGGCAACAGGTAAAACCGAATCTGCCTTTGTTAAGCCAGGTCATGGTGAAAGAAACTTGTACCGCAGGTTGCACTTATCGAGGTGAGTAACGAAACTCGACGTGAGTAACAATACTCGAGGTAAATAAGAAGCAGTCGAGAGAAATAAAAAAACGCCGAGTAGCAGTGTCCAGCTTTATGAGGTCACTTCAGTACTCGGCGTTTTTTGTCGCTTTTCGACGTGTGCTTTGCTCCATGACGGCGCGATTTATCTTGCCACCGTCCTCGTCATCGTCACTTAGGCGATATTCAAATACTTGTGTGTTTGCACGGATAAACGCCAGCCGCGCGCAATGCAGGTGTCGATGCAAAGTTTGGTTGCACGTGGCTTTTGGCTTACCGGCTGCAGCGCAATGGTTGCACCAGGAGAGGCTGGGCAGGTCTCAAGCAGAGTCTCTAATTGTGTAATGTCCTTTTCTGTCCCCACCGGATGTTTTATCTCATTGGCTCGCGCCATCGCACTGGCGAGAACGGGCAATTTACCGCGCATATTGATTTTGGGCGACACCGTTACCCAGGTGGCTTGGCTCGCATAGACCGTATAGGTGCCACTGGTTTCAATTTGGCATTGGCATCCAGCCTCTTCCAAGGCTTCCGTTAAAGGTACCAAATCATAAAGACAGGGTTCGCCCCCGGTAATCACGATATGCTTAGCGTGATAGCGTTGCGTGATTTCAGTGACGATATCTTCGGCTCCTAGCCAGCACCAAGTCGGTGAATCCTCTGACTTATCAATAATAAAGATCTTATCTTGCTGATCCTTATCATCCGTTTCCCAGGTTTGCTTAGTATCGCACCAGGCACATCCTACTGGACATCCTTGCAAGCGGACAAAAACCGACGGAACCCCTGTGAAGGTGCCTTCGCCCTGGAT
>NZ_MUFH01000022.1:0-19942 GCF_001996115.1 Salinivibrio sp. MA427 | reverse complement strand
GGGTACAAGGCGCCCAGGGTGTTGATGCCAATACGGGCACGGTGGTCACGCGTAATCAAGTGGCAGCGCTCAATGTATTGTGTAAAAAAGGATAGCGAGTCGGCAAACTGGGGTTAGCTTTGATAGTAAGGTTAACCACAGAAGCAGTAAGGTTAACCACAGAAGCGATACGTGATGGCATCGCATCGACAAAAACGCCCCATTTTATGATGGGGCGTTTTTGTTACTGTCAGGCGTATTATGCTGCGGGCGGACGCTCGGGCAGTGCCATTTTTAAGGCGGTGCGCGAGATATCGCTGGCCGCTTGTCCTTGGTTGAGTTTATCTAACACATCGGCAAGGTAGGCATAATCACTGACATCAGTACGGTATTCGAGTGCTTGCTCAAAGTGGCTGCGCGCATCTTGCCATTTGCCTGCTTGCATCAGCAGCTGGCCCAGCGCGCTGTGAACAACTGGATTATGGCTATCGCGGGTTAGCAACTCTTCTAGCATGACCACGGCCGGATAACTGTCGGGTAAGTTGAGCGTAGGGATCAGTGCAATCAAGCGATCATCGGGCCGCTTTTTCAAGGTTTCACGCAATAAGATGTAGGCTTCAGAATCGGCATTTCGCGCCGACAAATGATGCACTAATCCAGCGAGCAGTGCGGGTTGGTTACGTTTGGCCTTCGGCAGTTGGTTCCAATGCGCAAGCAGCCCTTCTGCCCCTTTCTGACTGGCAACATGCGACATAACGCCAAGCTCGGCACGCTCATACAATACGTCAAGTTGTTCACTATTGAGCAGCTGTGCTTTTTTTAGCGTTGGAAGAAGGTTGAGCAACGCTGACCAATCTTCTAATTGGATATAGGTCTCTTTCAACAGGGACAGCATCACAGGGTTGCGTGGGTGTTGGCGTTTTATTGCCCGCAGTGAGGCCAATGCTTGCTCATACTGCCCGCTTTGGCTGTGTAACTGGGCGCGAGTGAGGGCGAGCGCTAAACTGTTGGCATTGATATCAGCGGCGTGTTGTAGGTACTGATCCCGCGCATGTAAATCTTGGCGTTGTTGTGCCGCTTCTGCGGCGGCGAGCAAGTTGTGCATGGGAGCATCACTATGTGAGCGCGCTTTAGCGAGGAGCTTTTCCGCCTTTTTCCACTCGCCCTCGCGTAATTTCATTAAGCCAGTCTGGGTCTGCTGGCGAGCTTTACGCTGTTTCCGGCCGGATAACCAACCACTGGCAGTACTGCTCATCGAAAAGAGTTTTCTTAGCACCCACTCTAGGGCCCAGAGCACTGCAATGAGCGCGGCGATGAGCACTAAGAGGGTTGTAACGCTCATTTCAATGGTTTGCTGGGCCGCTGAAATGAGCACGTAGCCTTGGTGACCAGCCAGTTGTGGGCCAACCACCAAGCCTGCCGCCAAAACGAGGACAAGTAACAGCAGTCGTATCATGATTGGCCTCCTGTTAGCGGTGCAATATCTCGGCGCAATCGGGTATCAATCTCATCACTGACGAGCGTTTGGCTGCTGAGCTTTTGCGGAAGGTCGACCCCAATACGCTGTTCGTTCAGGGCGTTGAGTTGCTCAACAAAACGGCGGGTGGCGTTAGCATCCTGATTATAAAAGCGCAGCGCCCAGTCTTGGGCCATGCCAAGTGCTTCATGATAGAGGGTGTCATTCCCTTGATAGACAGCCCGCATGGCTTGATCGAGCTTGTTTTTTAGGTTCTCTTGCAAATAATAGCTTTGTGTCGGCGAGAGCAGTGGCACCACATTACCGTCGCGTTTGCGGTAGGTAATGAAATCATCAACAAATCCTTTCAGTGAGGTGGTCAGGTTTGCTTGCCAATCGTTGATCGACTCGCTCACCACCGGAGCTTGCGTTTCCTCTGCCTCAGGGATCACCGCGCTGGCAAGGGGTAAGTCCTCGACTTGTCGTTGCATGCTCGTTAAGCGCAACACTATGCCATCTTTATCCACCCGCTTGACCGCTTTTAAAGCCGTTATATCGTCAGCTAACGCTTGGCGAATCGGTACCAACGACGGGTCGTTGAGCTGGGCAATGCGATGATCTGCTGCTTCCATCAGCGCTGTGGCGCTTTGCGCATCGTGCTCAAGCCACACTTTGCGCCCTGCCATACGAATTAAATAATCCGCTTCCGCAAGTAACCAATCGTTAGGTCGGCGGCCTTTCACATCGGCCATTGCCTTTTGCAGACTCTTCAGGCTGCTATCTTGTTGATTAAGTCGTGTTGTAGTGGCGTCCTCAAGTTGCTCTCTCGCTTTTTCAGCGGCTTTTTGTTGCTGGCTAAGGGATTGTTCAAGGTTAGCAATTTTAGATTGTTGCGCCGATACTGTGTTTTGTAAAACAGTCGCTTGCTGGTGCCCATGATAGAACACCCATCCACTCGAGCCGAGTGCTATCGCGATGGCAATCGCGCCAAGAACAATACCGCCACGTCCTCCTGATGATGCGCTTTTTTTTGCTGTTTTCCCTGATGAGGAGGCATCCGTGGCGTGTGTCTTGGGTGACGAGGGCGTCGTAGCCTTGTTTGATTTGGTGTCGGTGTTTTTGTTGTCAGTCATCCGAAAGTCCCGTTTTACTTAACCTGAGCAGCGTGTGAACTAGGGCTGAATTGGCCACGCTGTCAACGGTCGTAATCGTGTCAAAATCGAGCCCTGTGGCTTGATCTTGAATCCTTTTACTGGGCACCAGTATACGGCATTGGCGCAGCCAGTGCTGTCCGCTTAATGTGATAAGTTGATCAAAGTAGGCTAATTGTTGGCCACTGGTGATCACCACGGTGTCGATAGTGTCTTTAGGCCAGCTTACTACTTGCGATACTAAAGGCTCAATGGCCCATTGTCGCCGATAGGTCTCGCAATAGTGAACTTGCGCGCCTTGATCGCTGAGTGTTTTTGCCATCATATCGCGGCCACTGTCACCGCGAAGAATCACCACCTGCGCCCCCTTCACCGCCATAAATGGAGCCAGTGCTAGCATGCCCTCACTGTCTTCGCGGACCGGGTATTGGACAGGCTGGCCGCAGACGGCTTGCCACTCATGAGCAGTGCGTTGCCCGACGGCAACATAATGACAATCACTGGGCCAGGCCATCTCCTGGCGTTGCAATGCCTGATGCGCAAAGGCCACGGCGCGTGGGCTCACTGCGACCAAGATGCTGTCGGCGGGCAGTGAGCCGAGCAAGGTGGCGAAGGTTGGTAAGTCTCGCCCCGGCGCAAAACTGAGTAGCGGGCAGGCGATCGCCGCCAGCCCTTGTCGGGTAAGCTGATCGACTAACTCACTACAGTCTGGCTCGGGGCGAACGATAACCGTGGTCATGCGTCGTCTTGATAAAGTTTATCCAGAATTTGGCGCGCACCTTGAGCGAGAAGCTGCTCGGCTAAATCTGTCCCTAGTGCTTCCCCTTTCTCTAATGGGCCGGTGATTTCGGCACGTAAGATGGTCGAGCCATCCGGTTCGCCCACTAAGGCGCGCAACCAAATTTTGTCGCCTTGAATTTCCGAATAGCTGCCAATAGGCACTTGGCATCCGCCTTCAAGACGATTATTCATCGCGCGTTCACAAAGTACACGTTGTGTGGTGCTGGCATCAGAAAGGGGGGCCAATAAGGTCCGAATACGTTCATCATCCAATCGACACTCGATACCCACGGCACCTTGCCCAACCGCCGGCAAGATGACTTCTGGTGGAATTTCATTACGTATGCGTTCATGTAAACCTAACCGTTTTAACCCAGCGGCGGCGAGAACGATCGCATCATACTGACCATCATCCAATTTCCCTAGGCGGGTGCCGACATTGCCGCGTAAGGTATTAATGATCAGATCCGGGCGACGTTCACGTAGTTGTGATTCGCGGCGCAGGCTAGACGTGCCGACGACAGCCCCTTCGGGTAAATCATCAATGCTGTTGTAATGGTTAGAGACGAAAGCATCGCGTGGGTCACCGCGCTCACAGATGGTGACCAATCCCAGCCCTTCTGGAAACTCAACCGGGACATCTTTCATCGAGTGCACGGCAATATCCGCGCGGCCGTCAAGCATTGCTTGTTCAAGCTCTTTAATAAACAAGCCTTTACCACCGATTTTAGCGAGGGGCGTGTCCAGAATCACGTCACCTTTAGTGACCATAGGCACGAGCTCGACGGTCAAGCCAGGATGGGAAGCTTCGAGTGCTTCTTTAACAAAWTCCGCTTGCCAGAGCGCCAAAGGACTTTTGCGTGTGGCAATGCGCACGGGTGTTGAGTACATGGTGTTGCTTCCTTCTTGATTCATAACCACCATCGTATCATTGCCATTGGGTGGCTCGTAATAGTCGTCAATCGCTTTCGAGATTTATGATGGGCTTATCGTCATATAGGTGAAAAAATGTGATCGATAGCGTATTATTTACGCAAATAGTGAGATCGTTGGGCGGCACAAAGTGAAAGTTACGACTAAGGTAGTAGAGCGTAAAAGTTGATATTGGTCTCAAAAAGCGCCTATAGTGCGTCACGAATCTCACCACACAGGCATCGGGGTTATTGACTTTACCCGAGTTGTCGAGAGTGTTACATTGATCACGTTTTGTTATCTGCAATTGGGCGGATACGGTGAAGACAGTAACGTCGACCTGTTGACCAGGATGTCAACGAATCTGGATGATTGCCTTGCAAACATACGTACAACAGCAAACTGAGCGCATAGAGGCGTTTAACCGCGTGAGAATGGATCGCGCGCGGTCAGCAATGAGTCGTCAAGCTCAAGCCATTTTTGATGTGCTGCCAGTGCTTTTACATCTCAACCACCCCGCATTGCCCGGGTTTTGTGGCGACAGTGTGCCTTTTGGTATCGCTGATTATCAGCTTGACGAGACACAACGTGAGTTTGTCTCTGACTGCCTGATCCACTCAAAGACGCGCTTCTCCTCTTTAACTGCATGCGTTGATGAACGTCGTCGTCATCCGATTAAAGGCATGTATACCATGGGCAGTACCGGCTCGATGGGACAAAGCCTCACCAGTGATCTGGATATCTGGGTATGCATTGATGCTGCCGTCACCACCGCCCAGCGTGATAAACTCGATGCCAAGTGCATGGCGATTTCCGAATGGGCGCTAAACCAAGGGGTTGAAGCCAACTTCTTTTTAGTGTGTGAAGGGCGGTTCCGCCATCACCTCAGCCAAACCATGACCAGTGATAACTGTGGTACCAGTCAGCACTTTTTGTTGCTTGATGAATTTTATCGTTCGTCAATGCGTGTTGCGGGGCAAAAGCTGCTTTGGTACATGGTCCCGCCAGAAATGGAAGACTGTTACGACGACTATGTCGATACCTTGGTGGCAGACCATGGTCTTGACCGACGTGATTGGGTCGATTTTGGTGGCCTGCCGACCATCCCGGCGGAAGAATACTTCGGCTCGAGCTTGTGGCAGCTTTATAAAAGTATCGATTCACCGTATAAATCGGTACTCAAAGCGATATTACTTGAAGCGTACTCGTGGCAGTACCCTGGCACCCAACTACTAAGTGTTGATGGTAAGCGCCGCTTTTATGCCGGCTGGGTTGATGTATACCAGTCCGATGCGTATTACCTGATGTTGGAAAAAGTGACGCGCTACCTCGAGTCAATTGGCGACGCCCGCCGCTTAGACCTTGTCCGTCGCTGTTTTTATCTCAAAACCCATGAAAAATTAACGCAGTCACCGTCGACCGGCTCAGTGGCATGGCGGCGTGACGTGCTGCGTCTATTGGCTCATGAGTGGGGCTGGGACGAGCAGGCGTTGACGTATCTGGATAACCGCCGTCACTGGAAAGTTGAGGAAGTGCAGTACGCACACAACGAGCTGCTTGATGCGTTAATGCAAAGCTATCGTAATTTGATTCGCTTTGCGCGCCGCAATGACATCACCTCGGCGATCAGCCCGCAAGATATTAGTACGTTAGCGCGTAAGCTTTATGCCGCGTTTGAAGAGCTACCGGGTAAAGTGACCTTGCTGAATCCGCAGATTTCACCGGATCTGCACGAGCCAAACCTGACCTTGATTCAAGTGCCCGAAGGGCGAACGAATCGACCGGGATGGTATTTATATAAACATTCCCTGGATCCGGTTGACATCATCGGTCGTGCGCCACTGGAGCATAACAGCTATCTGTCTAAGCTGATCGCTTGGGCGTTTTTTAATGGTTTACTGACCGAGTCGACGCATTTGCACACCGTAGTACGTGATGCAGACGTTGATATTGATACCCTGTATCAATTGGTCAGTGACATTCGCAACACCTTCTCTCTGCGGCCGCCACGCCCAACCTTGGACGCGTTATCAAGCCCCTGTGAAATTCGTCAGCTCGCCTTGTTTATTAACTTAGAGCAAGACCCGACGTCGGCGTATAAAAAACCATCGATGCGGTTTGATTTTAAAAATAGCGATATCTTTAGCTATGGCCCCGAGCAAACCTGCCTGGTGGGCAGTGTTGATTTGGTCTATCGCAACTCGTGGAATGAGGTCCGGACACTCAACTATCGCGGTGATGATGCGATTCTTGAAGCGCTGAAAACCATGTTAGGAAAAATGCACCAAGATGCGGTGCCACCTGAATCGGTCGATGTGTTCTGCTATTCGAGTAAAATGCGCGGCCTGATCCGCAACTTGGTCTACCAACTGGTGGCGGAATGCATTGAACTTAGGCTAAAACCGGTTGAAAAGGAAAAACGGCGTCGATTCAAAGCGTTGCGTATTGGATCGCAAACGCACGGCTTGTTCTTTGAACGTCGTGGCGTGTCCGTGCAACGTTTAGAAAATTCGGTCGATTTTTATCGCTGCATTTCCACGAATAAAGTGAATGGCACGCCGGTGATGGTGGTGGATAATCCGCAAGATGTGCACCCACCCGCGGTCGTCGATGCCTACGCCAGTGAAGGCTTGGTGCAGTTTTTCTTTGAAGACTGCGCCAATGGCTACAATCTTTATATTCTTGATGAGAGCAATCGCGTTGAAGTGTACCGCCAGTGCAGTGGTGATAAAACAGAGATGGTACAGGGCGTGAACCGTTTTTATACCTCCTCTCACGACCGTTATAGCTACAGTGCTAATTTTATTAACTTTAACTTGCCGCAGTTTTATCAGATTGTCACCGATGATCGCGGTGAGCCACAGGCGTTACCTTTTAAGTGCGATACACAATGGCAGCCGCCTCGCCAACCACCTCACGATGGCTTTAGTGGACAAGTGGCGTCATTTAAATAACCCAGAGAGCGGCTTTTTAGTGCGCTCTCTGGGCATTGTTAGCGCCTGCTTCAGATCACCAAGATACCGGCTCTCCAGCATGCCTGCTGCACTCTTGTTGGACTAAATCCATTAAGATTAAGCCGGTCTTGCTGCACGTCCACTCGCCCTCTTTTAACGCGAAATGAAAACCGCCACCTTTTGACGCGACCCAAATTTCTTGCATCGGCTCTTGACGGTTAATGATGATCTGGCTGCCATCGTCAAATTCGAGTGTCATCACATTGCCGACACTCTCATAATCGATGTCGGCGCCTGAGTCATCGATACCTTCTTCGATGGCCTGCATTTGCAAATCGACTAGCTGATGATATTCCGTTGTATTCATCCCGTTATATCCTATTGCTTTTCATGGTTGTGATGCGATTATAGAGGGCATTGACTCGATAATCACTGGCATTCACTATGCGAAAACTCGTCATTTTATTGATACTCACAGGCATCATGACACTGACCGGCTGTGGCCAACAAGGGCCCCTGCATTATCCGGACGAACAACCGACGCAAAATCAATAACCCACGACAACAGGGACGAACACCTTGGATTACTTTAATTATCAGGACGACGGCCAGCTATGGGCCGAATCATTGCCATTGGCTCAGCTTGCCAACGAGTATGGCACGCCATTATATGTGTACTCGCGCGCGACCTTGGAGCGTCATTGGCATGCTTTTGATTGTGCCGTGGGCGATCATCCACATCTTGTATGCTATGCCGTGAAAGCGAACTCAAATATTGGCGTATTAGATATTCTGGCACGGCAAGGATCGGGTTTTGATATTGTGTCACAAGGTGAATTGGAACGCGTCTTGGTTGCAGGCGGCGATCCGGCGAAGGTCGTATTTTCAGGAGTGGGTAAAACGGCGGTTGAAATGCGGCGAGCGCTGGAAGTGGGGATAAAATGTTTCAATGTCGAATCACACTCTGAGCTTGACCGCCTAAACCAAGTGGCGGGCGAGCTGGGTGTCGAGGCGCCAATCTCTCTGCGCATTAATCCGGATGTTGATGCCAATACGCACCCTTATATTTCCACGGGCCTCAAAGAAAATAAATTTGGCATTGCTTTCGGGGAAGCGCTAAATAGTTTTCGCTATGCTGCCAGTTTGCCCCACCTGAAGGTGGAAGGTATTGATTGCCATATCGGTTCGCAGCTAACGGATCTGACCCCCTTTATTGAGTCCACAGACCGTCTGTTGGCCTTAATTGATACTTTGGCGCAAGAAGGCATTCAGATTCGCCACCTTGATGTTGGTGGCGGCCTCGGGGTGACCTACAGTGATGAAAAACCACCGCAGCCTTCGGAATATGCCAAAGCGCTGCTGGCGCGTTTGGATAAGCATCGCCATCTTGAGCTGATTTTTGAGCCAGGCCGTGCCATTGCTGCTAATGCCGGCGTCTTGCTCACCAAGGTGGAATTTCTTAAACACAGCGAACATAAGAATTTTGCCATTATTGATGCCGGTATGAACGACTTAATTCGTCCTTCCTTGTATCAAGCTTACCAAGAAATTATTCCGGTGGTGCCGCGTCAAGGAGAGCCCAAAACCTACGATTTAGTGGGTCCGRTGTGCGAAACCGGAGATTATTTAGGTAAGAATCGCTCGCTAGTATTAGCCCCAGATGATTTGTTGGCGGTGCGTTCAGCGGGTGCGTATGGCTTTGTGATGGCCTCTAACTATAATTCGCGCTGTCGTCCTGCCGAAATCGTTGTCGATGGTGAACACGCATACTTAGTGCGTGAGCGTGAAAGCTTGGCGTCACTGTGGCAGCTTGAAAAGCGCCTACCAGAATAAGGATTGGCATGCAGATACAGTTTGCAAAAATGCACGGACTGGGCAACGACTTTATGGTGGTTGACTGTGTTACACAAAATGCGTTTTTCTCCCCGGATCTTATCCGGCGTTTAGCCGATCGTCATCGGGGTATCGGCTTTGATCAACTACTGGTGGTGGAGCCGCCTTATGATCCGGAAACCGACTTTCACTATCGGATTTTTAATCCTGATGCGTCTGAAGTTGCCCAATGTGGCAATGGCGCGCGTTGTTTTGCCCGTTTTGTGCGCATGAAAGGGCTCACTAATAAATATCAAGTTAATGTCAGCACCCAAGCGGGAAAAATGCGGCTACATATTGAGAACGACAACCAGGTGCGGGTGAATATGGGCGAGCCTATTTTCACGCCGGGCAAGATCCCGTTTCGGGCTAATTCACAAGAAAAGACCTATTTGATGCGCGTAGCGGAACAGACTTTATTTGTCGGGGCCGTGAGCATGGGAAACCCACATGTCGTCACAGTGGTCGATGATATTGATACGGCGGATGTCGAGACGCTGGGGCCGCTACTTGAAAATCATGAGCGCTTTCCCGAGCGTGTGAATGCCGGCTTTATGCAGATACTTTCTCGTAATGCGATTAAGCTTCGGGTGTATGAGCGCGGCGCCGGAGAGACTCAGGCTTGCGGCAGTGGCGCTTGTGCCGCGGTAGCGGTAGGGATCGATCAAGGGTTGTTGGATGAGCAAGTCACCGTCACGCTACCGGGCGGCGATTTACGGATTTTCTGGCGTGGTCCAGGCCAGCCTTTATCGATGACCGGGCCTGCAACACATGTATATGATGGACAATTGCAATTATGAATCACGGGATAGACGCTACCACATTGGAAACCATGCCGTTGAGCGAGGATACGGTAGCCGAGTATTTAACTGATAATCCTGACTTTTTTTTGCGTCAGCGTGATTTGCTGGCGCGGTTAACCATCCCGCACGCTGAACAAGGGGCAGTCTCCTTGGTCGAAATTCAGCTCAAGCGCTTGCGTGAGCGCGTCGCAGAGTTAGAAGAAGACATTACCCAGCTGATGAGTCTCGGTGCCAAAAACGATCGCTTATTTCGTGCGTTTGCTGAGACGCATCAAGCACTACTTCGCACGAATCAGCCGCACGACGTGCAAAAAATATTACAGACGCTCAGTGCGCAATTACAGCTCAACGTCAGTGTCTGTGTTTATCACGATATTGCGGGGATGACGGCCATTCCTCGTCAAGCGGTGGATCAACTGAAAAACCATCACTTTGCCGGACGCCGTTGCTATTTGGGCCGTTTGCGCCGAGTCGATGCCGAAGTGGTGATGGCACAGCCACCTGAACTGGGGTCATTTGCCTTGGTGCCAATTARAGGTGAGGGCAAAGAGTGGGGACTACTGAGCTTTGCCAGTGCAGATGGGGGGCACTTCCAGCCGGATATGGATACGCTGTTTCTTGAGCAGCTGGCTTCGCATTTAGCCATTTTATGCAGCCAGTGGGCGCAAAAAGGTGAGAGCCAGTGACCGACGAGACACCTCGCGAACCTGCCAGCGCACCGCGCTCACTGACGGTGCCTTTGGACCGTTTTTATCAATATCAGCTGAGCGAGCGTGGTCTCAGTGCGCATACCCAGCGTAATTATCAGCGCCAGTTAGATAAAATTGTCGACTTTCTGACCGCGCGCGGCATCGCTCACTGGACCGATGTTGATGCTGACTGGGTGCGACAAATTTCGAGCCAAGCCAAACGTGATGGGCTGAAACCGGGCAGTATTGCTTTACGTTTGTCCGCGCTGCGTAGCTTTTTCGACTATCTGGTGCAAGACGAACAGCTTGCCGCCAATCCTGCCAAAGGGGTCTCGGCGCCGAAACAAGGTCGTCATCTCCCGAAAAATTTGGATGTGGATGAAATGCATCAGCTGCTCGAAGTGGACGAAGACGATCCTTTGTCGGTGCGTGATCGGGCGATGATGGAACTGATGTATGGCGCGGGGCTACGTTTGGCCGAGCTGGTGGATCTTAACGTCCGTGATGTCTCAGTACGCAAAGGGGATTTACGTGTCATCGGTAAAGGAGAAAAAGAGCGCATTGTGCCTTTTTCCGGCATGGCAAAAACCTGGGTGATGAACTGGCTCAAAGTCCGTAATCAGCTCCTCAAAGGCCCAGAAGACGCGCTGTTTATTTCTAAGCTCGGCCAGCGTATCTCGCATCGGAGCGTGCAAAAACGCATGGCAGAGTGGGGACAAAAGCAGTCGGTCAATAGTCATATTAATCCCCATAAATTGCGCCACAGTTTTGCCACCCATATGTTGGAATCTTCGGGGGATCTGCGTGCAGTGCAAGAGCTACTCGGCCATGCCGATTTGAGCACCACACAAATTTATACCCACTTAGATTTTCAACACTTGGCGAAAGTGTACGATGCCGCGCATCCCAGAGCGCGCAAATCAGGTCCAGATAAAAAACCGAACTCGGAGTCGTGATATGAAATTTTATCGTCGCTTACAGGCGTTTGATGCGATGAGTTTTGACTTGGATGACACCTTGTACGATAACTGGCCGGTGATCGCACGCGCCGAGGCGGCGTTAACTGACTATTTGCGCGAGCATTGTCCGCCAATTGCGGCGCTTGATAACGCGACGATGGCGGGGTTTCGTCGCCAAGCGCGTGACCAGAACCCAGCACAACGCTTTGATGTGACCGCGATGCGGGTTGCCCAGCTGACGCTTGCCGGTGAGCATGTTGGCTTCACGGCCGAGCAAGCGCGCGTCCAAGCCCAAGCGGCTACGACCTTCTTCTGCGGTTATCGCAGTGATTTTACTCCGCCGGCACAAAGTTTGGCTTACTTAAAAGCCTGGTCCGAGACGCTGCCATTGGTGGCGATCACCAATGGCAACGTCGACACCGATGCGATTGGAATGACGCCGTTTTTCCAGCATATTTTCCGTGCCGGTGAACACGGCGCGGCCAAGCCAAGCCCTGAGATGTTTGCTCAAGCCGCGCAGGCCTTGGGCCTCGCCCCAGCGCGCATTCTACATGTCGGCGATCATTTAAGCTCGGATGTTGCCGGCGCGCGTCAAGCGGGCATGCAAGCATGCTGGATTCGCCCAGAGCGGCAATCACCCATGATGCACAAAGGGCGCACCTTGCCGGATGTGGCGATCGATGATTTATCTGAGCTCGATAGCTTAATTCAGCAGTGGCACCGTTAGGCCGCGATACTGCTATGCGATATTACGCATACTACCGGTATTACTCATAGCTCAGATATTACTCATAGTACTGATATTTCCACCATTCACTCGGTTGAAGCGCTGATCGTTATCGGGCGCGCAATTTAGCGCTGAGCTGGTATAATCGCCAACCAGTGTATAAATACCCAGTAAAATGGCAGGTGGCGATGGACGTATCAACTCTTCTTGACGGACTCAACGACAAACAGCGTGACGCCGTGGCCGCGCCGCTTGGCAACCATTTAGTGCTTGCCGGGGCCGGTAGTGGTAAAACACGGGTGCTGGTTCATCGTATGGCTTGGCTAATGCGGGTGGAAGAGGCGTCGCCGTTCTCAGTGATGGCGGTGACCTTCACCAACAAAGCAGCAGCCGAAATGCGTGGCCGTATTGAGCAATTGATGCAAGGCACCGCCTCGGGCATGTGGTGTGGCACCTTCCACGGCATTTGCCATCGTATTCTCCGTGCCCACTATTTGGATGCCAACCTGCCACAAGACTTCCAAATTCTTGACTCAGACGATCAGCAGCGCTTGCTACGCCGGTTAATTAAAGCGCAAAACTTGGATGAAAAACACTGGCCCGCCAAGCAAGCGAGTTGGTACATCAATGGCAAAAAAGATGAAGGCTTGCGTCCCAAGCACATTGATACCCGCCATGATCCGGTTGAAAGCACTTGGCTACGGATTTATCAGGCGTATCAAGAAGCCTGTGATCGCGCCGGTTTGGTGGATTTTGCCGAGATCTTGCTGCGAACCTTAGAGTTATTGCGCGATAAAGCGGTGATCCGTGATCATTACCAAGCACGTTTCCAGCACATTTTGGTGGATGAGTTTCAAGATACCAACAACATCCAATATGCGTGGCTACGCATGATGGCCGGTCAACAGGCTAGAGTGATGATTGTCGGCGATGACGACCAATCCATTTACGGCTGGCGTGGCGCGAAAGTCGAAAATATTCAGCGTTTTCTTGACGATTTCACCACCCCGCAGACTATCCGTTTGGAGCAAAACTACCGCTCGACCAGTACGATTTTGCAAGCGGCGAACACCCTGATTGAAAACAACGCCGACCGGATGGGCAAAAGCCTGTGGACCGAGGGCAAAGAGGGCGAGCCTATTTCGGTGTATGCCGGGTTTAATGAGCTAGATGAAGCGCGCTTTGTCGTCGGGAAAATTAAAACCTGGCAAGACGAAGGGGGCGTACTGAGTGACAGCGCCATTTTATACCGCAACAACGCCCAATCTCGGGTGCTGGAAGAAGCCTTAATTCAAGCTGGTTTGCCTTATCGTATCTACGGTGGCATGCGCTTTTTCGAACGTCAGGAAATCAAAGACGCGCTGGCCTATTTGCGTTTGATGACGAATCGCAATGACGATGCGGCGTTTGAACGGGTGGTGAACACGCCCACTCGGGGGATTGGTGATCGCACTCTTGAGACGCTTCGTGGTGCGGCGCGCGATCGTGGCCAAACCTTGTGGCACACTGCCGAGCAAATTTTGGCCGAAAAAGCGCTGGCAGGGCGTGCGGCCAATGCGTTGGGCCGGTTTATCGAGCTGGTCAATGCGCTAGAAGATGACACCCGTGACATGGCGCTGTATCAACAAACCGATGCCGTGATCCGTCACTCCGGCTTGCGCGCCATGTACGAGCAAGAAAAAGGCGAAAAAGCGCAAGCACGCGTCGATAACTTGGAAGAGTTGGTGACGGCCACGCGCCAATTTACGCCACCCGAAGAGGCGGAAGCGGAAGGGATGACACCGCTGTCGGCATTCTTGGCCCACGCCGCCCTTGAGGCCGGTGAAGGTCAAGCGGACGAGTTTGATGACGCGGTCCAATTGATGACCTTGCACAGTGCCAAAGGTCTCGAGTTCCCCTTAGTTTTTATGGTTGGGGTGGAAGAGGGCATGTTCCCCAGCCAGATGTCAGCCGAAGAAGCGGGCCGCTTAGAAGAAGAGCGTCGCCTTTGCTATGTCGGCATGACGCGAGCGATGGAAAAACTCTATCTTACCTATGCAGAAATGCGCCGTGTGTACGGCAAAGACATGTTCCATAAGATCTCGCGCTTTATACGCGAGCTGCCCGAGGCCTGCTTGGAAGAAGTGCGGATGCGTGCCAATGTCTCACGCCCTGCTGCAAGCGGCGGTCGTTTTTCCAAAACGCAGACTCAGGAGAACTTTAACCAAACCGGGTTTAGTTTGGGTCAGCGGGTTCAACACCCTAAATTTGGTGAAGGCACCATCATCAACTTTGAAGGCAGTGGCGGACAAAGCCGCGTGCAAGTCGCCTTTAATGGGGAAGGGATTAAGTGGTTGGTAACTCAGTACGCCAAACTGGAAGCGCTTTAATCCCCGCTGCTTAACGCTAGAAAACGTAACATACGCCCAGCCTCGGCTGGGCGTATTGGTATTTGCTCCATCGCCTGCATTTTTGCAGCCGCGGCGTTAGCCGAATACGCCGGCTTGCCACACGACCGCGCCACCTAGCAGCAAAAACAACAACGCACACAGGCCATCGATAACTGGGGCGACTTTGGTGAGCACTTGCTGTACGCGACTGCCTGATAGCAGCCAGGCGAGCGAAGAAAACCACCCTAATGAAAGCAGAAACACCACCGCCACGGCCATGGCTTTGCCACTGGCAGACATGCTGGCCGGTACCAAGGTACTCATCAACGAAACAAAAAACACCAAGGCTTTCGGGTTAAAAAGGTTGGTCAGCACCCCTTTCCAAAAGGCCTGTTTTTGGCCGCGTACCGCAGGCGCATCATTGGCTGTTTGCACTGGCGCTGTGGTGGCGGCGAGCAAACCTTTAATGGCGCTAAGGCCTAAATACATCAGTACACTGCCCCCCGCCACCTGTACCCACATAAACAGTTGTGGGTGCTGATGCACCAACAGACTGATGCCGGTAATGCTCAATATTGTGTGTGCCAAAATACTGAGCGATAACCCTAGCGCAATCGCTAAGCCAGTGGCACGGCCATAACGGGTCGCATTTTGGAGCACCAAGGCAAAGTCGGGCCCGGGGCTGAGCAGCGCAATCATATGTACCCCCGCTAGCGTGGCGAGAATAGTCAGCTCGTTCATTCTGGTTTTCCTGTTGATAACGCGGCACGTTTAATGTTGGTGACTTGATGTCGTTTGTTCTGATAGGCATCAACGCTAAATATCGCCAAGGCGGCCCAAATAAAGCCGAACGTCGTGGCCTTGTCGGGGGTGAAAGGTTCGTCATACAAGCCGACGGCGAGTAAAAACATTAAGCTTGGGCCGATGTATTGGAAAAAGCCTAATACCGTTAAAGGTAAGCGGGTGGCGGCGCCGGTAAAGCACAGTAAAGGTATCGTGGTGATCAAGCCGGCAGCGGCCAGTAGCATATTTAGACTGATGGGGTTATCGAGCAGGTTAGCGCTAGGTGTATCGGCAAACTGCCACAGATAAATCAGCGCAACGGGCAAGAGTGTGCAGGTTTCCACAAACAGACCCGGCACCGCCGGTAAGTTGATTTTTTTGCGCAGTAAGCCGTAAATCGCAAAGCTGGTGGCCAGCACCAGGGCAATCCAAGGCAGTGAGCCAAAGGTGATCAGTTGTACTAATACCCCCACCAACGCCAGCGCGGCGGCAAGCCACTGTAGACGGCGAAAACGCTCACCAAGAAAGATCATCCCCAACGCCACGTTCACCAGTGGATTAATGTAGTAGCCAAGGCTGGCATCCAGCATGCGGTTATTGACAATCGCCCAGATAAAAATCAGCCAATTACAGCCAATAAAGCAAGAGGTGAGCATCAACATCAACAGCTTTTTCGGCTCGCGGATAATCGGTTTAAGCTGATAAAAACGACGGGTAAAAAACAGCAGCAATGCCAAAAAGACAAACGACCAAATAATCCGATGCGACAAGATTTCTGGCGCCGGAATATGGTTGACCGTTTTAAAGTATATAGGGGCAATTCCCCACATAATGTAAGCTGCRAGGGCTAATAGCACGCCTTGTCGGGCGCGTTTCGGATCTGGAATCACGGTGTTTTCTCGTTATGGGTATCGATAAGGAATGAACGCGTATTCATGCATGTTGACTAGATGTAACAAGTTGTAAGCACCGGCGCAAGCACCTTTCTTAGTGCTCAGGGTTTCATCAGTCAGAGGGTGTCGGTAGAATGAGCGTCAGTTTGAGTAACGAGCTTGATTATGTCCGCCACCCCCGCTCATGTCGATACACCAACGGCGACCGACGCCGCTACCATTGACCCTGCCACGAGTCCTGCCCACCAGGTACTCAAAGCGGTGTTTGGTTATCATCAATTTCGCGASGGTCAGCAAGCGGTGATTGACGCAGCGATTGCTGGCCGTGATGCCTTGGTGATTATGCCAACCGGAGGCGGGAAATCACTGTGCTATCAGATCCCTGCGTTGGTACGTAATGGTTTGACCGTGGTGATTTCGCCTTTGATCTCGTTGATGAAAGATCAGGTCGATCAGCTCAATGCCAATGGCGTCACGGCGGCTTGCTTAAACTCGGCGATGACCCCCGAGGCGCAAGCGGAGACTTTGCGCACGTTAAATCAGGGAGAGGTGAAGCTACTCTATGTGTCGCCTGAGCGTGCCCTGGGCCGTGATTTTCTTCATCGCTTAAGTGATTGGCAACTTGGATTAGTGGCGGTGGATGAAGCGCACTGTATTTCCCAGTGGGGACATGACTTTCGCCGCGAATATGCCTCTTTGGGTCAGCTGAAACAGCATTTCCCCGATGTGCCGGTGATGGCGCTGACGGCGACCGCTGATGCCACCACGCGCGAGGACATTCTATCTCGCCTTACCCTGAACGATCCGCTAGTGCATCTGGGCAGCTTTGATCGCCCGAATATTCGTTACACGCTATTAGAAAAGCATAAACCCTTAGCGCAATTGGTACATTTTTTAACTGGCCTACGCGGTCAGTCGGGCATTGTGTATTGCAATAGTCGCAAGCGGGTTGAGCAGGTCGCGCAAAAACTGTGCGACAACAATATGCTCGCCGCTGCTTACCATGCAGGGATGACCACTGAGGCGCGCGGATCAGTGCAAGAGGCGTTCCAACGTGATGATGTCAATATTGTGGTGGCAACCGTGGCATTTGGCATGGGGATTAACAAGCCCAATGTTCGCTTTGTGGTGCATTACGATGTGCCGCGCAATATTGAGTCTTACTATCAAGAAACCGGCCGTGCCGGACGAGACGGACTACCGGCTGAAGCGGTGTTGCTGTATGACCCCTCAGATATGGGGTGGCTTCATCGCTGTTTGGAAGAAAAGCCCGAGGGGCCACAAAAGCAGGTCGAAAGCCATAAATTGACTGCGATGGGCGCGTTTGCCGAAGCGCAAACCTGTCGCCGTTTAGTGCTCCTGAACTACTTTGGTGAGAACCGCCAAACCCCGTGTGGCAACTGTGATATTTGTCTCGACCCGCCCACCCATTTTGATGGCACCGAACAAGCACAAAAAGCGCTGTCGTGCGTGTACCGTGTCAACCAAAGCGTCGGGGTCGGGTATGTGGTTGAAGTGCTGCGCGGAATGCAAAATCAGCGCATTAAAGATCATGGTCACGACAAGCTATCGACCTATGGCATCGGGCGAGAGTGGAGTCATGAATACTGGGTGAGCATTRTTCGCCAATTGATCCACCGCGGTTATCTGGTGCAAAACATTGCCCGCAGCTCGGTGTTGCAGTTGACTGAACAAGCGCGGCCACTATTGCGTAGCGAAATGGCGCTTGAATTGGCGGTACCACGTATCGGCCTCAGCCCACGCACCAAAGCCAATAAGCTGAGTCAGCGCCATTACGACAAAAAGCTATTTGCCAAGTTGCGTAAGTTACGTAAAGCGATTGCCGATGAGGAAGATATTCCACCGTATGTGGTGTTTAACGATGCCAGCTTGATGGAAATGGCCGAGATGCTGCCTTCCTCACACGCTGAGCTGTTGGCGGTCAGTGGCGTCGGCCAGCGCAAACTGGAAAAATTCGGCGATGCGTTTTTAGATTTAATTGACGATCACCTTGGCATCAGTGAGTACGGTTATGGTACCGAGTAATTGGCCTTTGATTGAATCAGACTGTGCCTTGGCATTTTCTCAGCCACAGCTTGATGCGGATAATGCCGAGGTTATCTGTCAGCCATTGCTTGACGTGTTACAAGCTCAAGTACTGGAAAGCCAGCAAGACGCCGACATGATGACCTGGCTAATTGACTTTGAAGGCACGCGTCTGATGCTCAAAGCGGCCCATTACACCCAGAGCGTATGGTTGGAGCCATTGGAGAGTGATGGTGATGAAGTGATAGCCTTCTTGCGGCGCTGGTGGATACGTCATCCGCCTCTTTAAATTACACTGGCACCGCCGATTGATTGCTGTATAATTCGCCACCTCGCGCTGCCTGTTGATAGGTAGCTAAGTATTTTGGGTTCCCTCGCCCCCAATAACAAAAAGGTGCACTATGAGCCACTTTTCTCTCGCTCAGCAGCGTAAAGCGCTGAGTTACCTCGTGATATTCCATCTTATCATTATTGCCTCCAGTAATTACTTGGTGCAGATCCCTTTTACCGTTTGGGGCTTCCACACCACCTGGGGAGCGTTTACCTTTCCGTTTATTTTCTTGGCTACCGATCTGACTGTCAGAATTTATGGCCCTGGGTTAGCGCGTCGCATCATTTTATTCGTGATGATGCCAGCTTTGCTGATTTCCTATGTGTTATCCGTCTTGTTTTATCAGGGCAGTTACCAAGGATTCGCGGAACTGAGCACGTTTAATCTCACGGTGGCTCGGATTGCGATTGCCAGCTTTATGGCCTATCTACTGGGTCAGATTTTAGATATTCATGTGTTCAATCGCTTACGCCAACAGCGCCAATGGTGGGTGGCGCCGAGTTGTTCTACCTTGTTTGGTAATGCCTCAGACACGCTCGCCTTTTTTGCGATTGCGTTTTACCAAAGCCAAGATGCCTTTATGGCGGAGCACTGGGTTGAAATTGCCCTGGTCGACTACGCCTTTAAGCTGATTATTAGTTTGGGGCTGTTTATTCCTATGTATGGGGTGTTGCTCAACCTGATTATCCGACGTATCACACAAGTGAGTCCGTCGGGGGCGGTGCAGCAAACGTCCTAATCAGTAGCAGAATAAAGAGTCGCATCGCGGCTCTTTTTTACGTCAATACGAGGAGGTGAGATGGAAATTCGTGCTGGGCACTTAGAGGAGGCGGTAACGGTGCTTAACAGCGTGCCCGAGTTGGATTCAGGTGTATCCTTGGAGCAATGCCACGCGCGATTAGCCGGACGCACGGCATTGATACTCGTCGCGTATCAAAACGGTGAGCCTGTGGGGGCGAAAATAGGCTATGCCACCAGTGAGACGCAGTTTTATAGCTGGCTGGGCGGGGTGACCAAAGCGGCGCGAGGTCAAGGGGTAGCGAAAGCGCTGCTACAGGCTCAAGAAGCGTGGGTAGCGGCTTCTGGCTATCAAACACTTGCGGTCAAATCACGCAACCGCTTTACCGCGATGATGTGCATGCTGGTGCGTCATGGCTATCAGATGGTGGCGTTGGAGCAAAAAGGTCAGCCTGCCGATTATCGCCTCTATTTTGAGAAGCAGATCAATAAATGTACAG
>NZ_MUFH01000219.1:0-4516 GCF_001996115.1 Salinivibrio sp. MA427 | reverse complement strand
CAATGTCTGTTTAATTTTTAACTCATATTTTCTTTCATTCGCAGCGTTGTTAACAAACCTATGAAATGTTCAAAATGGATGAACTTGGCATCGCCTCACCTAAGTGGTAGGCAAACGATAGCGATGCTGGTACTGCTTACAAGCACACAAGCGGGCGCATCACCCTGGCTTGAGCCGGATGACCCGTTTTTACGCGCCGATCTGACTGCATTATCGGATGCCGGCCAACTCAATGCCCCGATTAATCACTATCCGTTACGTTGGTCTAGCTTTTACGACGATACTAACCCCAGTCAATTTACAGGCAGCGTGTTGCCTCGCGCCGCCATGCTCAATACGGCGCGTAGTCATGTTCGCTATCGTGCGCATGCGGCTAAGTTTAATCGCGCGCCAATCGGGTTTGATTTTTATTGGGCCAACGATCCCGCCACCGGAATAGACTATGGCGACACGCCACGTCACGAATGGCAAGTGAGTAGCTACTACCAACATCTAAGCAATCGTTTTGCCTTTAAAGTTGCTAATCAATACCGTCGCGATGCCAATGGCGATAAAGACTATACCTGGCAAGGCTCTTACCTCGCGCTTAACGATGGTCGTTGGTTGCTTACCATGGGCCAAATTGATCGATGGTGGGGCCAAGGCTGGCAGCATAACCTCATTTGGGGAAATCAAACGGCAGCGGCACCAAGCGTGTCACTCAGCTATCTCGGTGAAGCGCTCCCTTTGCTCGGTTACTGGTCGTTTGAGGCCGTGTATCAACTTCCTGAAAACACAGGTTATGATGCGCACTGGGCCGCGCGCTTAGTCAGCCAACCCATTCGTGGCTTTCAATATGGGTTGAGTTATCAAGAGTGGCAAAACCCCAATGACCATCGCACTCGCGCCGAACAATGGGCGTGGGATGCAAAACTGGCATTACCCGCGTTTGATTTACCGTTGGCGCATGCTGTTTACACAGAGTTGGTCAGTAATTACCAAGCCAAAGATCTGGCAAGTAGCCTAATTGGCTGGAGCGGACAAACGGAGCTGGCAGGGCAAAGTGTTCGCTTGGTGCTAGAACAACAACAGACTCACCATGGTTTTGAAACCACACTGAGCCAAACTCCCGCCATTGATCAAGCGATATCATCAGATCAATTAGGCGGTAACAGTACAACCTATGGGTTAGACACAAGCCGCTCTGTGGCCGTGTATACCCAACTGATCAACGACCATGCAATAAAAACCATGCTGGCGGAACGTGAGCAAGGTAACGACAGCTGGCACGTGCTTGAGGCCAGCTATCGCCTTCCCGTTGCGACGGGGATGATCACAGTCGGTGCCAGCAAAACCGACGACGATACGCCGCACTATCCAGAAGCAGACACACGTTACTGGCTTAAATATCAATTACGATTTTAGTCGCAATTGTGCTCTCGTTGCACACGATAGCGACGCCAACTCATTTTTACTATCACGATAACAACACGTACGGATCACGCGAATTATGTTGACGTTTTTCTTTTCCACTCATCGGCCATGGCGCACCGTCTCAGCGCGTATTATTGGCGGATTACTTAGCTCGCTGCTTATCGCCCAACCCACATGGGCCGCAACACCAACACCCAGCCAGTTGGCACAATTTAAACAGTTGCCAAAGGCGCAGCAAGAACAGCTGGCCCGGCAATATGGCATTGACTTAAATAGCCTACAAAGCCAATCAAACACCGAAGAAGCCACGTCATCAGCCCCAGAATCGCCTGAGCGTATTGGCGGTGAATCGGCCGAACAACCATCGATGGCAGATGCCGAGCCAGATACGAACAAAGATAACCCGGCGCTCAAACCCTTTGGCTATGCCTTTTTGACGGGAACCCCGGCATCACTGAATGCGGTGGATGATTTACCGCTCCCCGCGGATTATCAAGTGGGTCCGGGGGATACCCTAGACATACAAATATTCGGGAAAGAAAACCAACAATACCAACTGACCGTCAAGCGTGATGGCAACATCCACTTCCCTAAATACGGTCCGATGCAAGTGGCGGGAGAAACCTTTGGTAAGGTGCGCGAACAAATTAAAGCCATGTTTGCTGAGCGAGTGATTGGTGTCGACGTCACCGTTGATATTGGCGCCATGCGTACCATGCAGGTGTATTTAGCCGGTGATGTAAAACAGCCTGGCGCTTACACAGTGAATGGCCTTACCACGATCACCCAAGCGCTATTGGCCAGTGGTGGGATAAAACACAGTGGTTCACTGCGCAATATCCAATTAAAACGTGATGGCAACGTCGTCGCTCTGTTGGATCTTTATGATCTTTTGCTTGCCGGTGACAGCAGTGGTGATGTACGCCTACTCAAAGGCGATACTTTGTTTGTCCCTGCACGTGGTGCGCAAGTCGCGGTCGACGGCGAGGTATTACGCCCCGCATTATATGAACTGACCGGCAACAGCACGCTCGCGGACGTGGTCGATATGGCAGGGGGGGCGCTTCCCGAAGGTTATCTATCGAGTATCAGTGTCAAGCGCACCACTGAATCAGGCACCAAGCAGTTCAGCCTAGACATGACCACGGCAGAAGGCCAGCGTTTCGCCGTCAAAAACGGTGATGATATCACCATTGCGAAAAGTAACGATGCGATCGATAACGCGGTAGTGCTGCGTGGTGAGGTGGTTCGTCAAGGCGCGTACAGCTTTGAACCCGGAATGAAAATATCTGATCTCATTAAAACAGCAAAGCGCGATCTCAAGCCCAGTGCTGATTTAAACTATGCCTTGCTCGTGCGTGAAGTAAATGCAAAACGCGACATTGAGGTCCTGCAGTTTGAACTGGGCCGCGCTATTGACGAGCCCACCTCAGCAGATAACCTGCGCTTGCAACAAGGTGATCAAGTTTTTGTTTTTAACAACGGTATCGACAGCCAATACTGGGACAAACGCCAATCGGCGAAAGTCGACAAATCACGCCTCAATCAAAAAAATAGCGGCGGCACGTACATTGACCCAGAAACCGGGGCAGAAGTGGCGGTGCAAACCAAGCAAAACGAGTCCAAGTTAGTTAAAAACCTGGTCGAACAAAACGATGAGGGCGGACGTTCGCTGCGCGAACAAGAGCTGGCCCCGATAATTGAAAGGCTTAAAGACCAAGCAAGTAACCAACACGCCGCGCCAGTCGTTGAGCTGACGGGAGCCGTTAAGTATCCCGGTATATATCCTTATCCCGTCAACGCCTCCATCGAGCAATTACTCGATGCTGCTGGTGGGCTGACCGAAGCGGCCTACGTTAAGCAAGCCGAGATCTCACGGCGCGAAGTGGTTGATGGGCGTTTAACGGTACGCCATTACCCGATCAACCTGGGGGAGACACTGGCTGGCAAAGGGCCAACGTTGACCATCCAACGTCAAGATCGTATTAACATAAAAACCAAGCCCAACTGGCATAAAAACAACACGATTGAGCTCCAAGGTGAAGTCCGCTTCCCTGGTGTGTATGCCTTTGAGCGTGGCGAAACCATCGACGATGTCATTGAACGCGCGGGTGGCCTTACCGAGTTCGCTTACCCCAAAGGGGCGGTATTTAGCCGTGAGCGACTCAAACGCCAAGAAGCAGAACGCTTGAAAATGCTCAACCGTCAATTAAAGCAAGAAATCAGCAGCTTAGCGTTACGTCGTCAAACAACCAGCGCGCAATATACCACAAGCCCTACTGAAGCTTTGTCACTCGCCGAAGAGCTACAAAACGCCGAAGCCGTGGGCCGCATGGTGATCTCATTGCCACGCGCACTAAAAGGTGATGAGGTCGCAAACATTATGCTAGAAGGCGGTGACAAGCTATACGTACCGCCTAGAAATCCCGTGGTCAGCATCATGGGCGAAGTCCAGTTTGCATCTAACCAGCTGTTTGAACCTGGCATGACGGTAAGTGATTACATTGAATCTTCCGGCGGCACCAAACAACAAGCCGACACCGACCGCATCTACGTTGTGCGCGCCGACGGCTCAGTGATGATGCCCAACAACAGCTTCTGGTTCAGCCGTAGTCAAAAACAACTCGAACCCGGCGATACCATCATCGTCCCAATCGACACCGACTACCTAGACGGCCTAAGCACCGCCTCCACCGCCACGCAAATCCTTTATCAAATCGGTGTTGCTTGGCAAGCGGTTAAAGATTAAAGGCGAAGAGCAGTCTCGTGCTCGCATTGGTCTTTTGCTCTTTCCGTACTTTGTAATCAGTAATCGGTATTCGGGAATTGGAATACGGAGCGCTTCTCTTACGGAATACGGAGAAGAGCAATAACCGCAGTGCACGCACTGGCTGCTTTTTCAATAACAGGGATGCTTAGATAAGGACATCTATTGAGATTTAAAAAGTTAAAAGTCTGGCAAAGCGCATGTCGTTTATCTTGTGAGATTTACAAGACGATGCGTGCCTGTAACGACTATGGCTTTAAAGATCAAATTACTCGCTCTGGTTTATCGATACCGTCGAACATCACAGAGGGCGAAGAAAGAGAGTCTGTTAAAGAC